>NZ_JAVRHT010000017.1:0-85398 GCF_031846415.1 Rubrivirga litoralis
CTGCTCTACCTGCTCTACCTGCTCTACCTGCTGCGCGGGGCGGCCCCTCCGCTCCCCCGGCGTGTCCTAGATTGGCGGGCCGCCCTGCTCCCGCGCCCATGCCCATTGGAGGCGACGACGTCATCCGCTGCTCGTTCTGCAGCCGGACCGCCCACGAGGTCACCTCGATGGTGGCCGGCCCCGACGTCTACATCTGCGACCGCTGCATCCACGACGCCTCCGGGATCGTCCGGGGCGACCTCCAGCCCTACGTGCCGGCCGCCAGCCGCGTCGGGCGGGGCGGGGCGGGGCGGCCGCAGCGGATGCGGCCGCGCGAGATCAAGGCGGCCCTCGACGCCCACGTGATCGGGCAGGACGGGGCCAAGCGCGCGCTCTCGGTCGCCGTCTACAACCACTACAAGCGGATCGAGTCCGAGGAGTACCTCCACGCCTACGACGACGTCGAGGTCGAAAAGTCGAACATCCTGCTCCTCGGGCCGTCGGGGACGGGCAAGACGCTGCTCGCGCGGACGCTCGCGCGCGTGCTCGACGTCCCGTTCTCGATCGCCGACGCGACGGCGCTCACCGAGGCCGGCTACGTCGGCGAGGACGTCGAGTCCATCCTCTCGCACCTCCTCCAGGCGGCCGACTACGACGTCGAGCGGGCCGAGCACGGGATCATCTACGTCGACGAGGTCGACAAGCTCTCGCGCAAGGGCGACAACGCGTCGATCACGCGCGACGTCTCGGGCGAGGGCGTGCAGCAGGCGCTCCTTAAGATGCTCGAGGGGACCGTCGCGGGCGTGCCCCCGAAGGGCGGCCGCAAGCACCCGGAGCAGTCGCTGGTCCAGTTCGACACGCGGAACGTGCTCTTCATCTGCGGCGGCGCCTTCGACGGGCTCGCCGGCCAGATCGCGCGGCGCCTCTCGCGCGGCCAGATCGGGTTCCAGCTCGACGACGGCGGCCCGCGGCCGGTCAACCCGAAAGACCCCACGCTCTTCCGCTACGCCGAGCCCGACGACCTCCTCCGGTACGGGCTCATCCCGGAGCTTATCGGCCGGCTCCCGGTCCTCACGGCGCTCGACGCGCTCACGCCGGCCGACCTCCGGCGGATCCTGACCGAGCCCAAGAACGCGCTCGTGCGGCAGTACCAGAAGCTGTTCGCCATGGACGGCATCGAGCTCGTGGTCGACGACGAGGCGCTCGACGCCGTCGTGGCCCGGGCCATCGACCTCAAGACGGGCGCGCGCGGGCTCCGGTCCGTCCTCGAAGACGCCATGCTCGACCTCATGTTCGAGGCGCCGGACACGCGCGCCGGCACGATCTGCCGCGTGACGGCCGCGACGATCACCGACGGCGCCGCCCCGCTCTACGAGGAGCGCAAGGCGTCGGCGTAGGCGGACCGGCGACGACCGCCCCGCTCCCGGTGACCATGACCGCGTTCCTCCCCGCCCGCCGCAGGCGTTGCGGAGCGCCCCCGGCGGGCGCCCGCCCCGCCGATAACCGCCCCGCCCGCGGGGCCGCGTCGTGAGCCGCTGGACGCCGGCCCGGATCGGGCTCTGGGGCGGGGCGGCGCTCCTCGTCGCCCTCCTCCTCCTCCCCGCCCCCGACGGGCTGAGCGGGGCGGGGTGGCGCGTGGCGGCGGTCGGGCTGGCGATGGCCGTGTGGTGGATGACCGAGGCGCTGCCGATCGCGGCGACGTCGCTCGTCCCCGTGGTCGCGTTCCCGGTCCTCGGCGTGGCGTCGGTCGACGAGGCGGCGGCGCCGTACGCGAGCCCCATCGTGCTCCTGTTCCTCGGCGGGTTCTTGCTCGCCAAGGCGATGGAGCGGTGGGGGCTCCACCGCCGCGTCGCGCTCTCCGTGCTCGACCGCGTCGGCGGCGCCCCGCGCCGCGTGCTGGCCGGCTTTATCGCGACGGCCGGGCTCCTCTCGATGGGCATCTCGAACACGGCCACGGCCGTCATGATGCTGCCCATCGCGTCGTCGGCCGCCGCCACGCTCCGCGAGGACGGGGCGCCGGGCGCGTTCGACACCACGCTCCTGCTCGGCGTGGCCTACGCGTGCTCGGTCGGCGGCATGGGCACGCTGATCGGGACGCCGACGAACGCGCTCCTGGCCGGCTTCGTGGCCGAGGCCTACGGCGTCGACCTCTCGTTCGCGGGGTGGCTCGCCGTCGGGCTCCCGTTCGCGCTCCTCGGGCTGGCCGTCGTCTACGCCGTCCTCCTCCGGTTCCCGGCCCGCGTGGGCGGGGTGGCGCCCGAGCGCGCGGCGGCGTTCGCGGCGTGGGTGCGCGCGACGCGCGCCGAGCTGGGGCCGGCCAGCCCGCCCGAGCGCCGCGTCGGCGCCGTGTTCGCGGCCGTCGCCGCGCTGTGGACGACGCGGCCGCTGTGGGGCGCCCTCGTGCCGGGCGCGAGCGACGCCGGCGTGGCCCTGCTCGGCGCGCTCGTCTTGTTCGCGGCCCCGGCCGGCCGGTCCGCCCCGCCCCGCCCTCGCTCCGCAGAAGCGGGCGGGGCGGAGTCTGCGGGCGGGGCGGCGCGGCTGCTCGACTGGCCCACCGCCGTCACGATCCCCTGGGGCGTGCTGCTCCTGTTCGGCGGTGGCCTCTCGCTCGCGGCGGCCGTCGACGGCTCCGGCCTGGCCGTGTGGATCGGCGGCCGCCTGGGCGGGGCGGCCGCGCTCCCGCCCCTGCTCGTCGTGGGCGCCGTCGTCGCCGTCGTCGTCGTCCTCACCGAGCTGACGAGCAACACGGCCACGGCCGCTGCCTTCCTGCCCGTGCTCGCCGCGCTCCCGTTCGCGGCCGACCCGCTCGTGGTCCTCGTCGCGGTCACGTTCGCGGCGTCGTGCGCGTTCATGCTCCCCGTCGCCACCCCGCCCAACGCGATCGTGTTCGGGAGCGGGCGCGTCGAGATCGGCCAGATGATGCGGGCGGGCGCCGTGCTCAACGTGGTGTTCGTGGTGCTCGCGACGGCGTGGTGCGCGCTGGCGGTGCCGGCCCTCGTCGACCTCGTGCTGCCGGGCCTCCCCGCCCCGCCCGCAGGCGCGCCCGGCCCGTAGGCCCGCCGGGCGGGGCGGCGACCGTGCCGCCCCTGATGGCCGGCCCGTGTGAGCGTTCGTACTCTCCCCGGCCATGCTCCGCACCGCCTCCCATCACGCCCGCCGCGCGCTCGGCCCGTCCAAGTACTACGGGTCCGGGCTGCTCAAGGTGTTGATGACGGACCCCATCTTCCTGTGGGCGCAGGCGATCTCGTTCAAGACGCTCGTCACGCTGCTCCCGCTGCTCCTGCTGGCGGCCGGCGTGTTCGGGCTCATTCTGCGGGGGCAGGACTCGTTCACGACCGTGGCCTCGTTCCTGCGCACGTTCCTGCCGCCGGGCCAGAGCGACGAACTGGTCGCGCTCGTGTTCGAGCTCCAGAAGGCGTCGGGCCAGCTCACGATCGTCGGCGCGGCGGTCTTCCTGTTCACCGTCGTGACGCTGTTCGCCACGCTCCGCTACGTGGTCGGGGCGGCCATGGGCGAGCGGCGCCACCAGATGCGGTCGCTCTTCGGGGGGTACGCCTTCGACCTCCGAATGATGGTCCAGGTGGGGGTCCTGTTCCTGCTCTCGCTCGCCATCACGGCCGTCGCCACCGTGATCCAGTCGCGGAGCGGGGCGGTCGCCGGCGAGGTCGGACTCGACCCCGCCCTCGCCGAGGCCGCGGGCGGGGTGGTGGCCCGGGTGCTCCTGTTCGTCGTGCCCTACGTGCTGACGGTGGGCATGCTCGTCCAGCTCTACTACTACGTGCCGCGGCCGCACCCCCCGTGGCGGAGCGCGCTGTGGGGGGCGGCCGTGGGGGCCGTCGTGTTCGAGGCGGCCAAGCGCGGGTTCACGTTCTACGCGACCTACCTGGCCGACTTCGACCGCTACGCGGCGCAGGGTCCCGAGGCCGGCGCGCTCGGCGGGCTCGGCGGCGTGTTCGGGCTCGTGCTCGCGTTCGTGTTCTGGGTCTACTTCTCGGGCCTCATCCTCGTCGTCGGCGCGTCGGTGGCCGCCCTCCACGAGCGGCGGCACCGGCCGCGGCGCTCGCGGATCCGCCGGCTGTGGACGCAGATGGGCGCCACGCGGCGGCGCCGCGCGCGGGCCTCCGGCGGCCTCCTGCGCCGGGCGGGGCGGGAGGCCGCCGGCGACGGCCGGGCGCCGGACGCCCTGGGCCGCTCGGACCCCGCCCCGGTCGTCCGGCCGCCGTCGTGAGGCGCCCCCGCCCCGCCCGCCGCCCCGCCCGGGGCGCCCTCCCCCCGACTGCCCCCCGCGTGCCCGCCGTCCGCCCCGCCCTCCTCCTGCTCGCGCTCGCCGCCCTGGCCCCCGCCACTGTGCGGGCGCAGGCCCCGCTCTCGCTCGTCAACGACCGGACGACCGTGTCGTCGATCTCGTTCGATGGGCTCGGGCCGCTCCTCGAGGACAACGTGCGCGAGGTGATCGCGACGACGGAGCCCCAGGTGTCGGTCATCGGGAAGATTACAGGGTTCGCCGCTTCGCTCCTGGGGCGGGGCGACGAGAACGTGTACCCGTTCAGCCCAGTCGAGTTGGCCAAGGACGCCGTCCGCGTTCGGCGGTACTACGCCGAGAGCGGGTTCCCGCGCGCGTCGGTCGGCTACGACGTCCAGCTCGACACGTCGGACAACGCCGTCGACGTCACCTTCCTGATCGAGCGCGGGCCGCCGCTCGTGCTCGACGAGGTCACGTTCGCGGGGCCGGGCCAGACGCCGGTGACCGCGCAGCTCCCGCCGTCGCTCCACGACGACTGGGAGGACTACACGCAGAGCATCCGGCTGCGGAGCGGGACGCGGCTCGACCAGTCGTCGCTGGCCGACCTCCAGCGCCAGACGACGTCGTGGTTCGCCAACCGCGGCTACGCGTTCGCCTACGCCGGGGCCGAGCGGTTCGCGGACTCGACCGGGCTCCGGGCCGACGTCCGCGTCAAGGTCGACGCCGGGCCGCGCGCGCGGATCGGCGACGTCCGGCTGGAGCCCATCGGCGGGCCGCTCTCGGTCAGCGACCGGGTCGTGCTCCGCGAGCTCCCGTTCCAGCCCGGCGACCTCTACGACGCGTCGGAGCTGATCGAGGGGCAGCGCCAGATCTTCGGGCTCGGCCTGTTCCAGCTCGCCCTCGTCAACCTCGCCGAGGGCCAGCCGCGCGACTCGACGGTCGACGTGGTCGTCCAGGTCCGCCAGGGCGACGTCCGCTCGGTCACGGGCTACGCCGGCTACGCGACCGAGGGCGGGGTGACGGGGCGGGGCCAGTTTACGCACCGCAACTTTTTCGGCGGCGCCCGGACGCTCACGCCGGCCCTCGTGTGGCGGACCGGCCTGGGCGGGGAGACGGTCGGGGCCAACCCGGCCACGGCCATCTCGGACTTCCAGGCGACGCTCACGCTCCAGCAGCCGTACGTCTTCGACCGGCGCCTCTCGGCCACGGTCTCCGGCCTGTACCGGCGGCGGAACGACCGGATCGAGCGGTCGAACCAGGTCGAGGCCAGCACGGCCCTCCTGTTTACGCGGAACACGCTCCAAACCGCTTCGCTAACGGCGACCGTCAACTCGCGGACGCTCCTGAACAGCCGCGTGAACGGACTCGGCCTGCTCTCCGAGGACGTCCTCGTCAGCGACTCGACGTCGCTCATGTCGCGGGTGGCGTCGCTCGAACTGGGCGGGACCTACGGCGTCGTCGACGACCCGCTCGCGCCGCGGCGCGGGTTCGTGCTCCGGCCCTCGGCCGCCGTCGCCGGCGGCCCCGTCGGCGGCCTCTCGTTCGGGCGGGGCCGGCTCACGGCCACGGCGCTCTACCCGTTCAACGACCGGGTCGGGCTCGTGGCCCGGGCCACGGGCGGGGTGCTGGCCCCGTACAGCGGCACCGACATCGGCGGCATCCGCGACTACCTCCTCCTCCGCGACCGCCTGTTCTACGCCGGCGGCACGAACGACGTCCGCGGGTGGGGCGAGGGGCTGCTGGGGCCGAAGGTGTTCGACTTCGACCTGGCCCGGATCGACTCGGCGGAGATCGCAGCGACGTACACCGGCGTCGGCGGGCGCGGCAAGGCGTCGGCGTCGGTCCAGCTCAACCTCCCGCTCCCGGTCGGGCCGCAGTGGGGGGCCAACGTGTTCGTCGACGCCGGCCGGGTGTTCGCGCCGGCCGGCGCGCTCGACGGTCTGTTTACGCCGGCCGCGTTCTACGACCCGGGCGAGCCCGTCCCGTCCGGCGTCCCCGGCGCGCTCGACGACGTCCTGGCCCTGTACCGCGACGAGGGCGGGGTCCGCGTCGGGGCCGGGGCCGGCCTCCAGTACCTCACGCCGGTCGGCTTCGTCAGCGTGGCGTTGGGCGTGAAGCTCAACCCGTCGTACTTCGACCGCCGCCCGGCCGAGTCCGGCCCGGCGCTGCTGCTCGCGGCCGGCCTCGCCGGGCTCTCGCCCGACGACCTCGACACCGACGCCGGCCTCGCCGAAGCCCAGCGCGTGTTCGACCAGAACGGGTTCACGAACGCGAGCGACGAGCCGTTCGACGTCGAGGAGGCGCTCTCGCCCAGCTTTTTCAGCCGGCTCCAGTTCCACCTCAGCCTCGGGCAGACGTTCTAGCCCGCCCGCAGAGCGGGGCCGCCCCGCCCGGCCCCCGCCGGTGCGTACCGTTCGGACGGGACGCCCCGCCCAGCGAGCCGACCGCTCCCCACCCAGACCGACGAGCCGCCGCCCCACCGGCAGATCGGCCTGGACCTACTGAACCGCCGCCCCGCCCGTTCACGCCCCCGTGCCCACGCAACCGACCCGCTCCGACTCGTCGCTCGGCGACGGCGCCGCCTCCAAAGCGGCCCGCCCCGCCCCGCCCGACCGCGAGGGCGGGGCGGGGCGGTGGTCGCTCGGGCGGCGGCTGGGCGTCGCCGCGCTCGTGGTGCTCGCGGTCGTCGTCGTGGCGGTCGTCGGCGTCGTGGTGTACCTCCAGACGGAGTCGGGCCGCGCGCGCGTCCAGACGGTCGCCGTCGAGCAGATCCAGAACCTCCTGGCCGACGACGCGACGGTGTCGGTCGAGCGGCTGGACGGCACCTTCCTGACCGGCGCCCGGCTCGTCGGGCTGGACATCGAGCGGGGCGGCGAGACGGTCGTGGCCGTCGACACGCTGACGATCGACTACAACCTGGCGTCGCTGCTCCGGCGGACGTTCTCGGCGAGCGACGTCTACGTGGCCGGGCCGTCGGTCTACGTCCGCCAGCGGGCCGACAGCACGTTCAACGTGTCGGACCTGCTCAAGCCGGCGGCCGACACGTCGTCGTCGGGCGGCTTCGCCGTCGAGCTCGGCCGGGTCCGCGTGCGGCGCGGGCGGGCCGAGGTCCACTGGCTGAACGCCGAGCGCGACTCGGTCCACACGGTGCGCGACCTGCGCGCCGACGTCCAGGACCTCGTCTCGCGCGACGGGACGGTCGAGGGCGCCCTCGACGCGCTCCGCCTGGAGGCCGTGGCCCCGAGCGACGCCGGCCTCCTGCGGGTGGCGGCGGCCGGGCGGTTCTCCTCCGACGAGGTGGCCCTGACCCAGTTCGACGTCCGCAGCCGGGCCGGCACGGACGTGGGCGGGGCGGCGCGGCTGGCGTTCCAGGACGGGGCGCTGCCGGTCTTCGAGGCCGACATCGAGGCCGCCCCGCTCGCGCTCGAGGACGCCCGCGCGTTCGCCGGCGTCGAGCTCTACGGCGACCCGCGCCTCCGGCTCCGGGCCGACTCCGACGGCGGCGCGCTCACGTTCGCGCTCAACGCCGCGCTCGGCGAGGGCGCGCTGACGCTCGACGGCGAGCTCTCGCGCGAGCCCGACGGGCCGGTGGGCTACCGCGCCGAGGGCACGCTCCGCCGGTTCGACCCGTCGGTGCTGACGCGGAACGAGGCGCTCGCGGCCGACATCACGGGCGACCTCCGCCTGGACCTCCGGGGCGAGGGGCTGGAGACGCTGACCGGGCCGTTCGACGTCTCGCTCCGCGAGAGCCGCGTGGCGGGGCGGCAGATCGACCGGCTCGTGGTCGACGGCGCCTTCGAGGCCGGCAGCGTCACGTTCGACGTGAACGGCGCGCTCCCCGGCCTGGACCTCGTGGCCGAGGGCCGCGCGCGGCCGTTCGAGGACGTCCCCTCGTTCCGCGTCGCCGGGCGGGCCGACGACGTCGACCTGGGGCGGCTGCTGCCGGGGGCGGGGCGGTCGGACGCGTTCGCGGGCGAGTTCGCGGTCATCGGGCGCGGCACGTCGCTCGACACGTTCTCGGGGTCGGTCGCCCTCGGCCTCTCGCGCGCCGAGATCGACCTGGGCGACCGGCGGCTCCGGCTGCGCGCGTTCGACCTCGACGCCGACGTCGCCGACGGCCGCGCGGCCTTCGACGCGGCCGCCGTGCTGCCCGACGGTGGGCTCGTGGCGGCGGTCGGGACGGCCGACCTGGGCGCCGACCCGCTGGCGTACACGGTCACCGACGGCCGGCTCCAAGACGTCAACCTCGCCGTGCTCACCGGCGACCCGTCGCAGACCTCGGACGTGACGGGCTCGTTCACGCTGGACGGCCGGGGCCTCGACCCGCAGACGGCCCGCGTCGACCTCGCGGCCCGCCTCCGCCCGTCGAGCTACGGCGACTACCGGCTGGAGAGCGGCCGCCTCGCCCTCGGCCTCCGCCGCGGCGTGGCGACGGTCGACCTCGCCGCCGACCTGGGCGTGGGCGGGGCGGTCACGGCCGCCGGGACGGTCCGCCCGTTCGCCACCCCGCTCGCGTACGACCTCTCGGGGACGGTGCGGAACCTGGACCTCGCGGCGTTCACGGGTAACCCGGACCAGGCGAGCGACCTGACGGGCACGTTCACGGCGACGGGCGCCGGCATCGACCCGGCGACGCTCGACGCGACGGCGCGCGTCCAGATCACGGAGCCGTCGAGCTACGGCGCCCGGCTGCTCGACGACGCCGACCTCACGCTCCGCCTCGCGCGCGGCGACCTCGCGCTCGACGGGACGGTCGGGACGCCCGAGGGCCGGTTCGACGTTGCCGTCACGGGCCGCCCGTTCGACGGCGACCCCAGCTTCGCGTTCGAGGAGACGTGCTTTTCGGGCCTCGACCTGTCGCGGTTCGCGGCCGCCGCCCCGCGCTCGGACCTCAACGGGTGCCTGAGCGGCTCGGTCAGCGGGCTCGCCGACCTCGAGATGGCCCGCGGCGACGGCGTCGTCACGCTCCGCCCGTCGACGATCAACGGGGCCGAGGTCGAGGACGGGCGCGTCGTGTTCGACCTCGTGGACGGGGCCGTCGCGGCCACGCTCACGCTCGACCTCGCCGAGGGCGGGGCGGTCGTGGCCGCGCTCCAGGGCCGGCCGTTCGACGAGACGCCCACGTTCTCGCTCCGCGGGCGGACCGACGCGCTCGACGCGGCCGTGCTCCTGGACCTCCCGCCCGATCAGCCGCTCCGGCTCACGACGACGTTCGACGTCGACCTTCGGGGGACCGACCCCGAGACGCTGTCGCTGACGGCGTCGCTGGCCGGCGGGTCGTCGGTGGCCGGGCCGGTCTCCGTCGACACGCTCCGCGCCGAGCTCGCGCTCGACCGCGGCGTGCTCCGCGTGGACACGCTGCTCCTGGACTCGGACGTGGCCGACCTCACGGGCGGCGGCACGCTCGCGCTCCTCGACGCGGGCGCGGCGTCGGACTTCCGGCTCGCGGGCGAGATCGAGAGCCTGACCCCGATCGCGTCGTACACCGGCGGCACGCTCGGGCTCGAGAGCGGGTCGTTCGCGCTCGCCGCGCGGGCCGCGCCGGGCGACCCGCTCGCGATCACGGGCACCGTCGAGGCCCAGCAGCTCGTGGTCGGCGAGTACGCCGCGACCGGGATCGACGCCGACCTCGACCTGACGTGGGACCGGGCCGCCGCCGACTCGCTGGGGCTGGCCGCGCTCGCGGGCGGGGCGGACGCGTCGTTCTCGGTCCTCTCGACGCCCCAGTTCCTCGTCCAGGAGGGGGAGGCGACCGTGGCCCTCGACGACGGCGAGGTCACGCTCGACGGCTCGGTGCTGCTCGACGAGCGCCGGGACCTCGAGTTTTTCGCCCGCCTCGAAGCCGGCGCCACCCCGCCCACCGTGCTCCTGGAGCGGGGACAGTTCACGATCGACGGCCAGACGTGGGCGCTCCTCCAGCCCGCCCGCATCACGGCCGCCGACGGCGTCGTCGACGTGCGCGGGCTGCTGCTGGCCGCCGACGGCGGAGGCCAGCAGATCGCGGCCGACGGCGAGATCGACTTCAACGGCGACCAGAACTTTATCGTGACCGCCGAGGACGTCGAGATCGGCGGCGTCACCGACCTCCTGGGCTACGACGGTCTGGGCGGCCGGCTCACCGCCACGCTCGTGCTTTCCGGCCCGGCCGCCGCCCCGCTCATCGACGGGACCGTCGCGCTCGACAGCCTCACGTCGCGGGACGACCTTGTCGGCTCGCTGGCCGCGACGGTCGCCTACGCCGACCGCCAGCTCGACCTCGACGCCGTGCTCACGCACGTCGACGGCCAGGCGCTCACGGTGGCCGGCACGCTCCCGCTCGCGTTCTCGCTCGCGCCGGGCGACTCGGCCGCCGCCCCGCCCGCGGCGGCCGGCGTCGACCTCCGCGCGCAGGCCGACGCGTTCCCGATCGCGTGGGCGCAGCCGTTCCTCGCCGACCGCGGCATCACGGCGCTCGGCGGCGACCTCCGGCTCGACCTCGCGGTGAGCGGCACGCAGGGCGCGCCGCGGCTCGACGGGACGGCCCTGCTCCGCGGCGGCCGGCTCGGGATCGAGGCGACGGGCCAGGTGTTCGAGCCGGTCCGCGCCGACCTCCGGTTCGAGAACGACCGCATCGTGCTCAACGACGTCCGCGTGCTCGACGGCGCCCGCCAGGCCCTGTCCGTCGAGGGCTCGGTCCGGCTCCGCGAGCTGTCGGTCGGCGAGCTCGACCTGACGATCGTGCCCGACGACTTTGTCGCCCTCGACACGCCCACGTTCCGGCGGCTCACGCTCGACCGCGGTTCGGAGCCCATCCGGCTCACCGGCACGATCGACCGGCCCGTGCTCCGGGGCGCCGTCGCCCTCGAGTCCGGCGACATCTACCTCACCAACGAGCTGACGGCCAACGACGTCGACGCCGTCGAGCTGACCGACGCCCAGCTCCTCGAGCTCGAGGCCACGTTCGGGCGGACGATCACGGCCCGCGACACGGCCGTCAACCGCTTTGTCGACGCGCTCGACTACGACATCACGGCCGAGATCCGGCAGAACGTCTGGCTCCGCTCGAACGCGCCGGACCTCCAGTTCGACATCGAGTTCGAGGGGAACGTCGAGGCCGTGAAGCCGTCGTTCGCCGAGTCGTCCCGGCTGTTCGGCCAGATCGACCTCGTCCGTGGGACGGTCAATCCGTTCCCGTTCTCGGGCCGCGACTTCGAGATCGTGAACGGGACGCTCACGTTCAACGGCGACCCGCTCGCCGTCGTCCTCGACATCCGCGCCGAGTCCGACGTCCGCCTCCAGGGCAGCGCGCAGGGGAGCGCGGCGACGATCGTGTTCACGTTGCAGGGGCCGTTCAACGAGAACCCCGAGATCACGCTCAGCTCGGACCCCCCGCTCCCCGAGGCCGACCTCATCTCGCTCATCGCGACGGGCCAGCTCTCCGGCGAGGTCGGCGCGAGCGGGGTGGGCGCCGGGTTCCTCCGCAACCAGCTCCAGTCGGTCGGGGGCGGGTTGGTCCCGCTCGACCTGTTCCAGATCGACGTGAACGCCCAGAACCAGGTCGTCATCCGGCTCGGCAAGTACCTCAGCGACCGGCTTTTCATATCGGGCAGCTTCCCCGTGAACAACGGCGGCAACACGCGGCTCGACACGTTCACCGACTCTTACCAGGCGACGCTGGAGTACCAGCTTCGCCGCTGGCTCGCGCTCCAGGGCGCCTACGGCGACCAGACGGGGGTCGAGGCCGGCGCCCAGGCCCAGATCTCCTGGTAGCGCCCGCCCCGCCCGGAGGCGTCCCGCCCCGCTCGGAGGAGAAGAGGGCGGGGAGACGGGGCGGGGCGGCCGCCGAACCGCCCGGGTCCCCGCCCCGCCCCCGTTCCCCCTCCTCGCCCCGGCTACCTTCCGCCCATGGAGTCCCCGCCCCGCCTTCCCGCCCCGCCCGCCGGCCGCCTGGACGGCCCGCCTGACGAATCGCTCACGCAGCGGCTCCGGGCGGGGCGGCGGGCGCGGCAGAACGAGAAGATCCTCCAGGACAAGGAGATCGAGGACAAGGTGGCCCAGCAGGAGGCGGCCGCCCGCGAGCGCCAGGAGTCCCGCCCGTTCGAGGGGTTCCTGAGCGAGGCGGGGCGGCTCTTCGAGTTTGTCGGCCGCTTTTTCTCGCAGTTCTGGCGCCGGCCGTTCGAGTGGCGCGAGCTCACGGCGCAGATGGACGAGGTCGGCGCGAAGAGCCTGACGCTGACCGGCGTCGTCGGCTTCTCGATCGGGATCGTGCTGGCCATGCAGAGCCGGGGGACGCTCGCGCGGTTCGGGGCCGAGAGCTTCCTGCCGTCGATGCTCGCGCTGTCGGTCATCAAAGAGATCGGGCCGGTCCTCACGAGCCTCGTGCTGGCGGGGCGGCTGGGCGCCGGCATGGGGGCCGAGCTGGGCTCGATGAAGGTGACCGAGCAGATCGACGCGCTCGAGGTCGCGGCCCTCAAGCCGTTCCGCTACCTCGTCGTGACGCGCGTGCTGGCGTGCGTCATCATGTTCCCCGTCATGACGGTCCTGACCGACCTCTTGGCCCTGCTTGGGGGCTTCCTGGAGTCCGTGTTCTCGGGCGGCATGGACTACCGCGTCTTTATCGCGACGGCCTTCGACACGATGCGCTTCGTCGACGTCGTGGTGGACACGATGAAGACGTCGGTGTTCGGGTTCATCGTCGGCATCGTGAGCTGCTACCTGGGCTACTCGGTCCGGGGCGGCACGCGCGAGGTGGGCCGGGCGGCCATGCAGGCCGTCGTCGTGTCCAGCCTGCTCATCCTCATCGCCGACGTCGTCATCGTCCGCGCCTCGCTCCTCATCTTCGGCGACATCTCGGGCTCGTCGTAGGGGTTCAGGGTGGGCCGGCTCGGGGCTGGAGCCCTCCCGGCCGGTGCCTCGCCCCCTGAACCGTCGCCCCCTGACCCACCCCGCCCATGTCCCTCTTTTCGCGCCGCGCCGACCGTCACCGAGACGAGGAGACCGGCCGGGCCGCCGACGCCCGACCGGACCCGCTGGGGCCGGAGGGCGAGGTCGGCGACGGTCCCGAGACGCGCCCCGGCGACGAGCCCACGGGCGCCCCGCGCGCCGGCGTCCCCGCCCCGCGCACCGAGGGCGGGGCGGGCGGCGACGGGCGGGACGGCGGCCAGGGCACCGACCGCGGCCTCGACGGCGAGCCGGTCACGGGCAACGCCCCGCCCCCGCCCGACAACGTCGTCGTCGAGCTCCGCGACGTGTACAAGTCGTTCGGCCCCAAGGAGATCCTGAAGGGCGTCAACCTCGCCGTCGAGCGCGGGACGAGCGCCGTGGTCCTGGGCGGGTCGGGGACGGGCAAGAGCGTGCTGACCAAGCACGTCGTCGGGCTCCTCACGCCGACCGCGGGCGAGGTCTGGGTGCTCGGCGACCGCGTCGACCTGCTGGACCAGGACCAGCTCGACCGGAAGCGGACGCGGCTGGGGTACCTGTTCCAGGGCGGCGCCCTCTTCGACTCGATGACGGTCTACGAGAACATGCGGTTCTTCCTCGACCGCCTGACGACGCTCGACCGGGGCGAGAAAGACGACCTCATCGACGAGAGCCTCGAAGACGTGAACCTGCCGGAGACGCTGCACCAGTACCCGGCCGAGCTGTCGGGCGGCCAGAAAAAGCGGGTCGGCCTGGCCCGGACGCTCATCCTCCGCCCCGACATCATCCTCTACGACGAGCCCACGACGGGGCTCGACCCGGTCAGCGTCCGCGTCGTCTCCGAGCTCATCGTCCAGCTCCGCGACACGCGCGGGATCTCGTCGATCGCCATCACGCACGACCTGCTCGCCGCCGAGATCATCACGGACCAGGCCCACTTTCTCAGCGAGGGCCGCATCGTCGCGAACGGGACGCTCCAGGAGGTCCGCCGCTCGGACAACCCCGTCGTCGAGGAGTTTTTCAAGGGGACCGAGGCGTACGGCGCCGCCTGAGGCCCGCCGCTCCGCCCCGTCCGGCGCGGGGCGGGGCGGCACGGCCGCGTGACTTGCCCGCCCCCCCGCCCGACCGTACCCTGCCCCGCCCGGGCGCCCGCCCGGGGTCCCCCACCCCGCCCTCATGTCTCGTCAAGCCCGCCTCGGCCTCGTCGTCATCGTCGGCCTCCTCGGAGCCGTCGGCTTCATGTTCGTCATCGCGAGCCAGGGCAACCTGCTCGGGAGCTCGTTCGGCCTCCGGTCCCAGTTCAACAACATCGGAGGCCTCCTGCCGGGGGCCAAGGTGCTCTACGGCGGCTACGGCGTCGGTCGCGTGACGGGCATCCAGCTCCCGAACGCGCCGGGCCAGCCAATCACCGTGTTCATGCAGGTCGACGAGGAGGTCCGCCCGCTCATCCGCGAGGACAGCCGAGCGGCCATCCAGACCGACGGGCTCGTGGGCAACGTGATCGTCTCGCTCACGCCCGGCAGCCCCGACCTCCCCGAGGTGGCCACGAACGGGGTGCTCGAAGGCGTGGACCCGTTCGTGATCTCGGCCGTGACCGACCGGCTGTTCGCGTCGGTCAGCCGGTTCGACTCGCTGACCCTCAACCTCACCGACATCACGAGCGACATCCGCTCGGGGCAGGGCACGCTCGGCCAGTTCCTCTACGACGAGGCGCTCTACGACAACACCGTGGCTACGACCGAGGAGTTCCAGAACACGCTCCGCACGTTCACGACCCGCGCCGACGCGCTCGTCTCCGTCGCCGAGGACGCCTCGCAGAGCGTGGACCAGATCCTGGCCAAGGTCAACACCGGCGGCGGGACCGTCGCCCGCTTCCTCAACGAGGACGACGTGTACGAGACGTTCCTCGAGACGGCCCAGCAGCTCCAGGCGGGGGCCGCCCAGCTCCAGACCGTCTCGGCCGACGTCCGCGCCATCACGGACCGCTTTAACCAGGCGGCCGGGTTCGCCACGCTGGGCGCGTTCCGGTTCGCCGAGCTGATGGAGGCCGGCAAGCACAACTTCCTGTTCCGCGGCTACTTCGAGGACCGAGGCTACTACGAAATGGCCCCGTTCGAAGTCCGCGAGCGGGCGATTGCCGAGACGCTCGCCGACCTCCAGGAGTGGGAGCGCCGGCTGCTCGCGCAGCAGCAGGAGATCGACGCCGCGCTCCTCGAGCTCGAACGGCGCGGGATCACGCTGCCGGACGCCCCGCCGTCGGACGCCGCGACGCCGGTCGTCCCGCCGCCCGTGGTCCCGAACACCGACGTCCCCCCCCGCCCCGCGCCTGTCCAGACGGGCGGGGCGGCAGACGGGCAGTGAGGGCGGGGCGGGCACCCGTCGCGGCGCGGCGTGCCGGGCGGGGCGGGCTCGCCTGACCACCCCGCCCCTGCGCAGCCTGGCAGGACCGCCCCGCCCACACGCGACACGGCGCGCCGTGTCCCTCCGCCTACGCCGTGGATTACCGCCTGCTCATCGCGCGTCGCTACCTCGCCAGCCGGCGGCGCGTGACGCTGATCTCGGTGATCTCCGGGATCTCGGTCGCTGGCGTCGCGCTCGGGGTCGCCGCGCTCGTCGTGGTCCTGAGCGTGATGAACGGGTTCTACGACGTGGTCCGCGACCTGCTCGTGAGCTACGACCCTCACGTCCGCGTCGAGGCGGCGGACGGGCGCGGGCTGGAGTCGCCGGACTCGCTCGTCGACCTCGCGCGCGGGCTCCCCGGCGTCGTTAGCGCGGCGCCCTACGTCGAGGGCAAGGCGCTGCTCACGACCGACGGCGGCGGCACGCTCAACCAGGTGGTCGTCGTGCGCGGCGTGGACGCGCGGGCGCTCGACGCTGAGGTCGAGCGTTCGGTCCGCGACGGGTCCTTCGACCTCGAACGGCGGGGCGGGGCGGCGGGCGTGGTCATGGGCGGGGCGCTCGCGGCGCGCTCCGGCGTCTACGCCGCCGACCCAGGCGAGGCGGACGCGGGCGGGGCGGCCGTCGCCGGTAGCCGGGTCACGCTGCTCTCGGCGCAGGCGCTCGAACGGGCCGTCGTGCAGTATCCGTTCGGGCTCCCCGACCAGCGCGCGTTCACGGTCCGCGGGACGTTCGAGCTTGAGCCGACCTACGACGAGACGCACGTGTTCGTGGCGCTCGACGAGGCGCAGCGCCTGTTCGGGACGCCCGGGCTGGTGACGGGCGTCGACCTCCGCCTGGACGACCTCGACGACGCGCCGGCCCTCGCCGAAGCGCTCCAGGGCCGGCTGGACGCGGCGGCGCCGGGCCGGTTCAGGGTCCAGACGTGGGCCGACCTCCAGGGCTCGCTCTACAGCGTGATGCGGCTCGAAAAGTGGGCGGCCAGCGCCATCCTCGGCCTCATCATCGTGGTCGCCGCGTTCAACATCGTCGGGGCGCTGACCATGATCGTGATCGAGAAGCGGCGGGACCTGGGCGCGCTCCAGGCCATGGGCGCGAGCCGCCGCGACGTCCGCCGCATCTTCCTGCTCGAAGGGCTCCTCGTGGGCGGGGTGGGGACGGGCATCGGGCTGGCCGTCGGGCTCTCGATCTCGCTCGCGCAGCAGGCGTTCGGGATCGTGAAGCTGGCCGAGGCCGGCTCGTTCGTGATCGACGCCTACCCCGTCGCCATCCGGCTCGTGGACGTGGGCGGGGTGGCAGTCGCGGCGGTCGGGCTGTGCGCGCTCGCGGCGGTGTACCCGGCCAGCCGCGCGGCGCACGTGGACCCGGCGCGGGCGGTGCAGTCGGGGGCGTAGGGCAGCGGGCAGCGGGCAGCGGGCAGCGGGCAGCGACATGCACCACCCCGCCCACAACGCGCGGGCGGGGTGGCGTCGTGGAGGCGACTGGCGGTCGCCCGTGGGCGGGGCGGGCGGGGCAGGAACGCAGGGACACCACGCGTGACGTCCGCATCGGGGGCGCGGTACGCCACCCCGCCCGCAGGAGGCGCGGGCGGGGCGGCGCCGTCCAGGACCGCCCCGCCCTTTGGGTCTGCCCGCGTCGGACACGACGCGTCGTGTCCCTACGGGTGCCCGCCGACGGGCGGGGCGGTTACGGGCGGGGTGGATTTCTGGACTCGCGGCCCGCCGGCCCGTGAACTCGCCGCGAGGCTGGATCCGCCGGGGGGTCGGCAGGTTGGATCGATGCAATCAAGACCTCACGGTCCGAATTAAAAGCGCCCGCCATGCTTCTCTCCCAACGCTGCGAGTACGCCGTCCGCGCCGCCCTCTACCTGGCGGCGGCCGACCGCACGGGGTATGTCGCCGTCCGAGAGATCAGCGAGGCGCTCGGAATCCCCCGCTCGTTCCTCGCCAAGACGGTCCAGGACCTCACGGCCGCCGGCGTCTTTACCTCGATGCGCGGGCCGTCCGGCGGCCTCGCCCTCGCCCGCCCCGCCCACCGGACCACGATTGAGGAGGTGGTCCTCGCCGTCGACGGGTCCGCCCTCTTTACCGAGTGCGTCCTCGGGCTCCCCGGCTGCGACGACCTCCGGCCGTGCCCGCTCCACGCTCAGTGGAGGCCGATGCGCGCCCGCGTCCGCGCCATGTTCGCCGGCGCGACGTTGGGGGACACAGCCGTCCAAGTCCGAGACGGGAAGTTCCGCCTCGCGCTGGAGGCCGGCTGAGTTTTTTTCGACCTAATTAGGACCATTTAGTCTTGATTATATCACCCCGCCCCTATGACCCGCCCCCTCCTCCTCGTCCTCGCGGCGGTCGCCGTGATCGTCCTCGTTGGACTGACCGCGTTCGGCGTCGGTCGGAGCTCCGCCGACGGCGTCGCCTCCGACGTCGCGTTCGCCGAGACCGCCGAGATCACGCTCCCCGAGATCGTGGGGCAGGAGACCGCCGTGCTGACGCAGGCCCCCAACGTCCCGCCGCCGATCGACCGCGACTACGCTTCCCGCGTCGTCGTCGAGATGGAGACGGTCGAGCTCACGAAGGAGCTGGCCGACGGCGTCGAGTACACGTTCTGGACGTTCGACGGCGAGGTCCCCGGGCCGTTCGTCCGCGTGCGCGAAGGCGACCTCGTCGAGTTCCACCTCGCCAACGCCGCCTCCAGCACGGTCCCCCACAACATCGACCTCCACGCGGTCACGGGGACCGGCGGTGGCGCCGAGATCTCGCTCGTCGTGCCCGGCCAAGAGACGGCGTTCGAGTTCCGGGCCATCAAGCCCGGCCTCTACGTCTACCACTGCGCGACGGCGCCCGTCGGGCTCCACGTCGCCAACGGGATGTACGGCCTGATCCTGGTCGAGCCCGAGGGCGGCCTGCCGCCGGTCGACAAGGAGTTCTACGTGATGCAGAGCGAGTTCTACACGGCCGGCGCGACGGGCGAGCCGGGCGTGCAGCCGTTTAGCCTCGAAAAGGCCCGCGACGAGGAGCCCGAGTACGTCGTCTTCAACGGGCGCGTGGGCTCGATGACGGGCGAGGACGCGCTCCAGGCGTCGGTGGGCGAGACCGTCCGCCTCTTCGTCGGCAACGGCGGCCCCAACCTCACGTCGAGCTTCCACGTGATCGGCGAGATGTTCGACCGCGTCTACGGCGAGGGCGGGACGGCCGTGAGCCAGGGCAACGTCCAGACGACGGGCGTGCCGGCGGGCGGCTCGACGATGGTCGAGTTCCTGGTCGACGTCCCCGGCCGCTACACGCTCGTGGACCACGCGCTCTTCCGGGCCTTCAACAAGGGGGCCGTCGGCCTTCTCGAGGTGAGCGGCGACGAGCACCCGGAGATCCTGTCCCGCGTCTCCGCGCTCTGACCGCCCCGCCCTTCCTGACCTCCCCGCCCTTTCCGGCCACTCCGCCCTACGACCTCCCTGCTGCGGCCCCTGCCCAGCGCCGGTCTCCCTCTACACCCACATCCACACCCTCATCCCCATGACCCGCCTCCCCGCCCTCGCCCTCACCTTCGGCCTCGCCCTCTCCGCCTGCGCCGACGCCCCGGCCCCCGACGCCGCCCCGCCCCCGACACAGGCCACAGCGCCGGAGGCCACGGCGCCGGCCCAGGCCGCCGCCGAGATCGCCCCTTATGACGGCCCCGCCGCCGACGTCACGATCACGCCGGTCGGCGAACTGATGGAGTACGCCGAAAAAGAGATCACCGTCCACCCCGGCCAGACCGTCCGGCTCACGTTCGAGAACACGGCGACCAGTGAGGCCATGAGCCACAACGTCGTCGTGCTCCAGCAGAACGCGAGCGTGAACGACATCGGGCAGGCGGCCATGTCGGCGGTCGACACCGACTACATCCCGTCCGGCTTCGACGACCAGATCATCGCGCACACGGCCATGTCCGCGCCGGGCGAGACGGTGACGGTCGAGTTCACGGCGCCGGCCGAGGGCGACTACACCTACATCTGCACGTTCCCCGGCCACTACATGGTGATGCAGGGGACGATGCACGTCGTCCCCGCCTGACCCGCCCCGACCCGCCCCGCCCGCCGAGGGCGGGGTGGTGTCCCCCTACCTTTTCTCCGACCATGTCCCTCGACTCTTCCACCGTCGCCCCACTCGACCGGCTGGCGCCGGACGCGCCCGACGCCGTCGCCAGCCGCGTGCTCCTCAAGGCCGGCGGCGGCTCGGCCACGCTCTTTTCCATCGCCGAGGGCGACGGCCTAAAGGAGCATGCGACGCCGCACGAGGCGCTCTTTACGGTACTGGGCGGGGCGGCCGAGGTCGCGCTCGGCGGGGCGACCCACACGGTCCGCGCGGGCGAGGCGATCCGGTTTCCGGCCCGCGCGCCGCACTCCGTCCGCGCCGTCTCCGACCTCCGGTTTCTCCTCGTCCTCCTCCGCGCCTGACCCGATGCCCCACCTCCCCGACATCGAGACCGAGGCCGACGTCGCCGCCGTCGTCCACGCCTTCTACCACGACATGGAGGCCGACCCCGTGCTCGGCACCTACTTCGCCGGGCTCGACTGGCAGGCGCACCTGCCCAAGATGGTCTCGTTCTGGTCGTCGGTCGTGTTCCAGACCGGCGCGTACCGGGGCCGCCCGTTCGACCCGCACGCGCGGATGCCGGGGCTGGAGCGCCGGCACTTTGCGCACTGGGTCGAGCGGTTCCACGGCACGGTCGACGCCCTCTTCGCCGGCCCGCGCGCCGACCTCATGAAGGGGCGGGCCGAGCAGATCGCGGGCGTGTTCCAGGTCAAGCTCGGGCTCTGGCCCACGCTCGACGCCGAGGCCGCATGAACCGCTCCGCCGCCCTCGAACCGCTCTCGCACGATCACCACGAGGGGCTCGCCTTCGTCGCCCGGCTCCGCCGTGCGCGGCGCGCGGGCGAGGACCCCGCCCCGCTCGCGGCCGACGTCGGCGCGTTCTGGCGCGGCCACCTCGTGCCGCACTTCGAGGAGGAAGAGGCCTACGTGCTCCCGGTCCTCGAGCGGGGCGCCCCGGACCTCGCCGCGCAGATGGTCGAGGAGCACCGGGCGATCCGCGCGCTCGCCGAGGCCGCCGAGGCCGCCGAGGCCGGGACGGCGGCGTGGGACCGCTTGGACGCCTTTGCCGACGCGCTCGCCGGCCACATCCGGTTCGAGGAGCGCGAGGCGTTCCCCGCCGCCGAGCGGCTGGCGAGCGCCGACACGCTCGCCCGCCTCGGCGACGACATCCGCGCCGCCCACGACGCCCGTCCGCCTGCGCCCTGACCCGGGTGCCCGCCACCCCGCCCCGCTCCTGCGATGGCGGGGCGGGCTAGGCCAGCTCGACGACGGTCACGCCGTCGCCGCCCTGGTCGGGCGGGGCGGCGGCGAAGGCGGCCACGTCGGGGCGGCCGGCCAGCTGGTCGTGGATGGCCTGGCGGAGCGCGCCGGTGCCCTTGCCGTGCAGGATCTCGACAGACGGGACGCCGCCCACGAGCGCCTCGTCGACGAACCGCTGCACGCGGCCGAGCGCCTCGTCGACGCGCGCGCCGCGGAGGTCGATGCGCGTGGCGGCCGTCGAGACGGCGACGGAGCCCGTGTCCTCGCCGCGCCGCCCCCGCCCGGGCGCCCGCCGCCCCGCCCCCACGCGGACGGTCTGCTTGGTCGGGCCACCCACCTTCGTCAGCCGGTCCAGCTTGACGCGGCTCGTAAGCGCGCCCAGCGCGAGGACGGCCTCCTTCCCGTTTAGCTCCAGCACCTCGCCGATCGCGTCGGCGTCGTCCAGGCGCACGCGGTCGCCGACGGAGATCGGGCCGGCCGCCGCGGGCGGGGCGGGCTTGGCCGAGACGGGCGCCCGCTGTTTCTGCTTGCGCTGCACCTTTTTCGTGCGGCGCTCGACGCGCGCGCGGGCCTCGTCCAGCTTCGCCCGCGCCTCCTGCGTCCGCTCGCGCTCGGCGCCGGCCTCCTTGATCTCGCGGACCGTGTTCTCGACCGTCGCGTTGGCCTCGGCCAGAATCCTCTCGGCTTCCGCGAGCGCCTGGGCGCGGCGGTTGTCGGCGTCGGCGCGGAGCCGGTCGAGCCGCTGCTCGTAGTCCTTTTGGATTCGCTCGGCCTCGCGCCGCCCCGCCCGCGCGTCGTCGAGCTCGCGGGCGGCTTGCGTGGACCGCTCCTCGAACTCGGCGATCAGGTCTTCGAGGCGGCTCTTCCCCGCCCCGACCAGGTCGCGCGCGTCGCGGACGACGGGGCGGTCGATGCCCACGCGGTCGGCGATCTCGAAGGCGTACGACGAGCCGGGCACGCCGGCGCGGAAGCGGTAGGTCGGCGAGAGGGTTTCGCGGTCGAACTCCATCGACCCGTTCTCGACGCCGTCGGCGTTGTGCGCGAACGCTTTGAGCGCGCCGATGTGCGTCGTGGCGACGGTCAGCGTGCCGCGCCGCGTGAGGCGCTGGAGGACGGCCTCGGAGAGCGCCCCGCCCTCGGCCGGGTCGGTCCCGGTGCCGGCCTCGTCGATCAGGCACAGCGAGCGGTCGTCGGCCGCCTCCAGCATCCGCCGGACGTTCGTGAGGTGGCTCGTGAACGTCGACAAATCGTCCTGGATCGACTGCTGGTCGCCCAGGTCCACGAACAGGCGCGTCACGAGCGGGAGCCGCGTGCCGGGGTCGGCCGGGACCGGCAGGCCGTGCGCGGCCATGAGCGCGAGGAGCCCGACCGTCTTCATCGCGACCGACTTGCCGCCGGCGTTCGGGCCGGTGATGACGAGCGTGTTCGCCGCCCCGCCCCCCAGCTCCAGGTCGAGCGGGACGATGGCGTCGGGCACGTTCGGCGGGCGCTCGGCGTCGGGCAGCGACCGCGCCTCGCGGACGCGGAGGAGCAGGGCGGGGTGGCGCGCACGGACCAGCCGGAGCGCCCCGCCCGCGCCGACCTCGGGGACGAGCGCGTCGAGGTCGGCGGCCAGCCGCCCCACGGCGGCGAGCGCGTCGAGGTGACCGACGGCGTCGAGCGTCCGCTCGATGTCGCGGCGGTGGTGGCGGACGTGGCCGCTCAGCGCTTGCAGGATCCGCCGGACCTCGCGGCCCCGCTCCAGCTCGATCTCGCGGATCTCGTTGTTGAGGTCGAGGACCGACGCCGGCTCGATGTAGACCGTCTGCCCCGTCGAGGACACGTCGTGGACGAACCCTTCCACCTTCCGCTTGGCCTCGGCGCGGACCGGGATGACGGCGCGGCCGCCGCGGATCGTCGGCTGGTCTTCGGTCGCGTATCCCTTGGCGGTCGCGTCGCGGAGCGCCGAGAGGAGCGACGACCGGAGCCGGCTCTGCCGCGCGGCCAGCTCGCGCGAGATCCGCTGCAGCTCGGGGCTCGCGTCGTCGCGGACGCGGCCGTCGTCGCCGATCGTGTCGCCAATCCGCTCTTCGAGCGACTTCAGCACAGCGATGCGCGCCGCGATCTCCCACAGGGCTGGCGCCGCCTCGCGCCGCCGGTGGTGGTAGTCGTGGACTTGGCGCCCGGTCTCGAGCACACGGGCGACCTGGAGGAGGTCGGCGCCGTCGGCCGCGGCGTCCTTCGGCTGGACGCGCCGGAGCACGGCCTCCAGCCGGTCGACCTCGCGGAGCGGCGGGGGCTCGCCGGAGCGGACGAGCTCGGCCATCTGCCCCGACCGTTCGAGCCGCCCGCGCACGAGCGCGACGTCGGCAGACGGCGCGAGCGTTTCGAGCCGGTCGCGGCCGTAGGGCGTCCGCGCGTAGCCGACGAGGCGCTGGCGGACGGCGCCAAACCCGAGCCGGCGGTCGGCGTCGGGGGGGTGGAGCTGGACGGGGTCGGGTGGGGTGGAGCTGCTCATCCCGTCGTGAACGCACCTGGGCGGGGCGGCGTCCCCGGCACGCGCGAAGTCACTCCGAAACCGGGACGCCGCGGTCACGGCACCACGCGGCGAGCTCGGGCTCGCCGAGTTCGCCGGCGGCCACGCCGAGCATGACGGCGACGACCTCGGGCTCCACGGTCTCGATCCAGACTCCGTTCGAGCCCAAGAACGAGTAGAGCGTCATGAACGCCGTCCGTTTGTTGCCGTCGACGAACGGGTGGTTCTTCGCGATCCCAAAGCCGTAGGCCGCCGCGAGATCTGCGAGGTCCACGTCGTCCTCGTACGCCCACCGTTGCCGGGGACGGGCGAGCGCCGATTCCAGGAGGTTCTCGTCGCGGAGGCCAAACCGACCACCGTGCTCGCGGAGTTGCTCTTGGTGGATGGCTTCGGCGAGGTCTCGGGAAATCCAGATCGGCTCGGTCATCACTTCGAGAGCTCGCGGAGAGCGTTCTTGTACTGCTCGGCGCCCTTCCGGTAGGCGGCCATGCCGCGCTCGAAGTCCTCGTCGTACTTCTTTAAGAGCAAGCCGTCCGCCGTCTGGACGACGTGCCAGGTGCTCTTCTCGTCGATCCCGGCGGCCTCCACGACCTCCTTTGGGAACGTGGCGCCGATCGAGTTGCCGATCTTGCGGAACGTGATAGTAGCCGTGGCGCTTTCGGCCTTGTTTGTAGCGGGCGGGGTGGGCATGACGGCGGGGGCGGGGTGGCGTGCCTACGAACGTAACACGTGACTACAGTCGTGCCACCGCCCCGCCCTGTATTCACGCCGCCGCCCCGCCCCGCTCTTCGCGAGCGGCGCCCCAAACACAACCACCCCGCCCGACGTGCTCGGGCGGGGTGGTAGAACGAAGACGACGGGCGGACCCAAAGGGCGGGGCGGCCTACGACTCGACGCCGACCGTCGCGTGGTCGCCGATGTTGAGCTCGCCGGCGAACCCGCGGACGGCCGCGTGGTGGCCCACCATGGACCCGTCGAGCGACGAGCCCTCGACGGACGCCTCGCCAAAGACGATCGTGTTGCGGACGGCCGAGCTCTCGATGGTCGCTCCGCCGTGGACGGCCGCGTACGGGCCGACAACCGAATCACGGACGACGGCGCCCTCGGCGATAAAGACGGGATCGATGATCTGGCTGTTCTCGACGGTCCCCTCGGTGCGGGCCTCGCCCTCATGGTCGAGCACGATCTGCGACGTGCTCTTGATGGCCGGGATCGTCCCGCAGTCGAGCCACTCGGTCACGCGCGCCGTCTTGAACGTGGCGCCGTCCTTGAGCATCCGGTCGAGCGCGTCGGTAAGCTGGAACTCGCCGCCCTTGCCGCGGACGTCCTCGTCCATGAGGTGCTGGATCTCGCGGCCCAGCCGCTCGCCCTCCTTCACGTAGTAGATGCCGACGATGGCCTCGTTCGAGATCGGCGTCTCCGGCTTCTCGACGAAGTCGGTGATCTGCTCGCCGTCCTTGACCACGACCCCGAACCGGGACGGGTCCTCGACCTCCATGACCCAGACGACGGCGTCGGCGTCGAGGTCGGGGGCCTGGTCCATGGTGAAGAGCGTGTCGGCAAAGACGAGCACGCACTCGCCGTCGAGCTTGTCGCCGGCCTGGGCGATGGCGTGGGCCGTGCCCTCGGCCGTCTCTTGGACGCCGAACGAGGCCTCGATCCCGAACCGCGAGCAGATCTCCGTGAGCTGGTCGCGGACCTCGTCGCCGAAGTCCGGCCCGAGCACGAACACGGCCTCGTCGAAGTCGCGCGGGAGCGAGTCCACGAACGTCTCGACGATCCGCTCGACCATGGTCCGCCCGACGACGGGCAGGAGCGGCTTGGGGGTGACGTGGGTGTGCGGGCGGAGGCGCGTGCCGCGGCCGGCCATGGGGACGATGAGCTTCACGGGGTAGAGGGGGCGGGGTGGGGGGAACGGAGTGCCCAACCTAACTCGGACGGCGGCGCCCCGACCGCCGCCGGAGGGGCCGCCCCGCCCCGCCCACGCCCACCGGCCGCGACGGCGGTGTCTAGGGCCGAGGGCGCCGGAGGCCCCGTGCGGGCCGATTTGGCGCGTCCGGGCGGGGCGGCATGGAACTTGGCTCTGGGGCAGGTGTGAGACCCTGTTCGAGGCTCACACTTCCCCCCCGTCACCTCCCCCCACTCATGTACACGTTCCGCATCCGCTACGCGGCGCTCGCGTTTGCCCTCCTGTTGGGCATCACACAGACCGGCTGTTCCAGCCTCAACAACACCGGCAAGGGCGCCATCGGCGGCGCGGCCGCCGGCACCGTCCTCGGCGGCGTCATCGGCAAGATCACGGGCTCGACGGCCCGCGGCGCCATCATCGGAGCCGCCGTAGGCGGGGCGGCCGGCGCCGTCGTCGGTCGGCAGATGGACAAGCAGGCCGAGGAGCTCGACAACGACCTCGAAAACGCCGAAGTGACGCCGATCCCCGGCGACGATGGCGAGACGGCCGGGATCGCGGTCCGGTTCGACAACGACCTCCTGTTCGACCTCGGTGAGTCCACGCTCCGCCCGGGCGTCCAGGCCGACCTCCGCGACCTCGCCTCGAGCCTCCGTAACTACCCGGGCCACGACGCCGTCGTCGTCGGGCACGCCTCGACGGACGGGCCGACGCAGCTCAACCAGAACCTCTCGCAGGCCCGCGCCCAGGCCGTCGAGAACTTCCTGATCAGCCAGGGCCTCGCTGCCTCGCGCCTCCAGGCGTACGGCGTGGGCGAGAGCGAGCCGCTCGCCGGCATCCCGGGCACCGACCCGGCCAACCGCCGCGTCGAGATCGCGATCTACCCGAACGAGCAGTACCGCCAGCAGGTCGAGTCCGAGTACAACTAGGACCCGCCCCGCCCGCTCCGGCGGGCTAGTTTTCGCGGCCCCCGCCCTCTCCGGCGGGGGCCGCGTCTGTTTAGGTCCCCCCGCCCCGCCCCCGATGTCCGACACCACGCCCGTCCAGACCCCCTTCGACGCCGACCGGCCGATGACCCCGCGCGAGCTCGCCGAGTGGCACCAGCGCCGGTCCGAGGACACGTGGCGCGTGTTTCGGATCATGAGCGAGTTTGTCGAAGGGTTCGGGCGGCTCTCGTCGGTCGGCCCGAGCGTGTCCGTGTTCGGGTCGGCGCGGACGCCTCCGGGGACGCCGTACTACGACCTGGGCGTGGCCGTCGGGCGGACGCTCGCCGAGCGGGGCTACGCCGTCATTACCGGGGGCGGGCCGGGCATCATGGAGGCCGCGAACAAAGGCGCGCAGGAGGCGGGCGGGGCGTCGGTCGGGCTCAACATCGCGCTCCCCCACGAGCAAGGCTCGAACCCCTACGTGGACCCCGACAAGAACCTCCTGTTCGAGTTCTTCTTTGCCCGGAAGACCATGTTCGTCCGCTACGCGCAGGGCTACATCGTGCTCCCGGGCGGGTTCGGGACGATGGACGAGCTGTTTGAGAGCCTGACGCTCATCCAGACGCGGAAAACGGCCCGGTTTCCGGTCGTCCTCATGGGCACGTCCTACTGGGGCGGCCTCCTCGACTGGATCCGGAGCACGCTCCTCGACGGCGGCTACATCTCGGCCGGCGACCCCGACCTGCTCACGGTCACGGACGACCCCGACGAGGCGGTCGACGTGATCGATCGGTTCAGCGAAGAGGCCGGCATCTCGCCCAACTTCTGAGGGTTCTCGGAGGGTTGCCTTCGCTCCCCGAACCACCCCGCCCCGCCTGATCGGGCGGGGCGGGGACCAGAGGCGGTTTCTAGGGGCGGGGTGGACGCGGCCGTCTAGTGGAGCAGACACGGGAGGAGCACGAAGGGCGCGAGAACGGCCGTTCTCATCACGGTACGGTCTCTGTAGTTTCGTCCATCGCCCCCGCCCGTTTTCCCCCACCAGGATGTCCCGACTGTCTTTCCTCGCCGCCCCCGCGCTCGCGCTCGCGCTCACGGTCCCCGCCTCCGCGCAGGAGTCGACCCCGGACACGGTGGCCGTCCCGGCCGACTCGGTCGTGGCCGATTCCGTCATGGCCGACTCGGTCGCCGCCGAACCCGTCGTCGCGCCCGACCCGGACCGCGCCCGCGAGTTTTACGAAGAGGGCCGCGCGGCCCTCACCGCCCAGAACTACGACGAGGCGCTGGCCCAGTTTGACCAGGCCCTCCTCTACAACGACGCGTACGCCGTCGCCGCGCTCGGCCGCGGCCAGGCGCTCGCTCAGCTCGGCCGCCTCGAAGACTCCCGGTCGGCCCTCGAATCCGCCGTCGAGATGGCCGAGGCTTCGGACGCCGCGAACGCCGACGACGTCGTGCGGACCACGCAGCGGTACCTCGACCAGATCAACGGCGCGATCGAATCGCGCGCAGCGAACGCCGCCCAGCAGCAGCAGGAGCAGGCGGCTCAGGCCGCGGCGTCCGAAGCCGAGGCGACAAACCAGAAGGTCGAGGAGGCCATCGCCATCCTCCAGGCCAACGAGGTCACGGAGGCCCAGGCCATCGACGCCTACGCGCTCCTCGAGCAGGCCCGGCTCGCCGGCTACGACACGGACCAGATCGCGTTCTACTACGCTAAGGCCCTCAACACGATGAACCGCGGGGCCGACGCAATCCCGTACGCCGAGACCGCTCTCGCCCAGAGCGAGGGGCAGGACGACCGCTCGCTGTACTACATCCAGCTCGGCATCGCCAACATGGAGGCCGGCAACGTGGACGAGGCCCGAGCCGCCTTCGAGGCCATCGACGAAGGCCAGTCCTGGCACAGCTGGGCGCAGCATTACCTCCGCGAGCTCGACCAGAGCTAGGCGGCCGCCCCGCCCCAACCAACTGCGCGCCGCGCCTGGGACCGTCCCGGGCGCGGCGCGCGGCGTTTCTAGCCCGACGGCCGGGCGGGGCGGTCCTAGACCGTGTTCCGACTCCCGTACCACCAGATGGCGGCGAGGAGCAGGATGGGGACGAGGACGCTGAGGTAGACGAGCGGCTCGAGGCCGACGCCGTAGCCCTCGGGGGTCGGGGCGAGGAGCGCGAGGAGGAGGGCGGGCATGCGGGGGGTAGCTTGGGAACGCCCCGTCCGTACGCCCCGCCCCGCCCCGGGGTCCGCCGCCCCGCCCCGCCATGTCCGTCGCCCCCACCGCTCAGGTTCACGCTTCGGCCCACCTCGGCGCCGGCGTCGATGTCGGCCACTTTAGCGTCGTCGGACCGGGCGTCGACGTGGGGGCGGGGTGCCAGATCGGGCACCACGTCGTGCTCCACGAGGGGACCCGGCTCGGGGCCGGCGTGCGCGTCGACGACCACGCGGTCGTCGGCAAGCGGCCGATGCGGGCGGCGCGGAGCGCGACGACGGCCGAGGGCGGGGACCTCCCCCCCGCCCAGATCGGCGACGGGTGCCTCGTCGGGACCGGCGCCGTGATCTACCGCGGCTGCCGCCTGGGCGAGCGCGTCCTCGTGGCCGACCTCGCGACGGTCCGCGAGCGCGTAGCGGTGGGCGACGAGACCATCGTCGGGCGCGGCGTGGCGGTCGAGAACGACACGACGGTCGGCGCCCGGTGCAAGCTGGAGACGAACGCCTACCTCTGCGCCTACACCATGCTCGGCGACGACGTGTTCGTGGCGCCGGGCGTGCTCACGAGCAACGACGCCTTCCTCGGGCGGACCGAAGCGCGCAAGGCTCGGTTCGGCGGGCCGACGGTCCGCGACGGCGCGCGCCTGGGCGTGGGGGCCGTGCTGCTCCCCGGCCGCGAGGTCGAGGTCGAGGCCGTCGTCGGCGCCGGCGCCGTGCTCACGGGCGACGCGCGGGCGGGGCGGGTCTGGATTGGCGTGCCGGCCCGCGACGCGCGGGCGGTGGCGCCGGAGCAATTGAGGGAGAACGGCGGGTGAGCGGGCAGCGGAGCCACCCCGCCCGTACCGTGGCGGGGTGGCTGCCGTAGGGGCGACCGGCGGTCGCCCGTGGGCGAGGCGGCGCCGTTCGGGACCGCCCCGCCCGCATCGTCCGCCACCCCGCCCGCGCCTGGGCGGGGCGGAACAAAACGAGCACCGCCCCGCCCGCGCGTCCCCAGTCCCCTGCCCTCGCTACCTTTGCCCGCCCCGCCCCGGAACGCCCCGCCCTCGATGGATCTCCAGATGGTCGACCTGCGCGCGCAGGTGGCCGCGCTCCGTCCCGAGATCGACGCGGCCATCGCCGCCGTGCTCGACCGCGGCGCGTTCGTGCGGGGGCCGTTCGTGGCCGCCTTCGAGGCCGAGCTCGCCGCCTACGTCGCGGGACTGGCGGAGGGCGGGGCGGTGCACGCGCTCGGGGTCGGGAACGGGACGGACGCGCTCCAGGTCGCGCTCATGGCGCTGGGCGTCGGGCCGGGCGACGAGGTCGTGTGCCCGGCGTTCACGTTCGTCGCGACGGCCGAGGCGGCGGCGCTCTTGGGCGCGCGGCCCGTCTTCGCCGACATCGACCCCGAGACGTTCAACCTGGACCCGGAGCGGGTCGCCGACGCCGTCACGGAGCGGACGAAGGCGGTCGTGCCGGTCCACCTGTTCGGGCAGATGGCGGACCTCGCGGCCATCCGGGACGCCGCCGGTGACGTGCCCATCGTCGAGGACGCGGCGCAGGCGCTCGGGGCGACGCGCGACGGCCAGGCCGCCGGGACGGCCGGGGCCGTGGGCACGCTCTCGTTCTACCCGTCGAAAAACCTGGGCGCGTTCGGCGACGGCGGAGCAGTCCTCACGACCGATGCCGACCTCGCCGCGCGCGTGCGGGCGATCGCCAACCACGGCGCCGAGCGGAAGTACCACCACACGCGCGTCGGCGTAAACAGCCGGCTCGACGCGCTCCAGGCCGCGATCCTGTCCGTCCAGCTCCGGCACCTCCCGGCGTTCACCGACGCCCGCCGCGCCGCCGCTGCCCTGTACGACGCGCACCTCGACGGGCTAGACGAAGTCGTCCGCCCCGCCCGGGCTGCGGGCGCGTGCCACGTGTTCCACCAGTACACGGTCCGCGTGCCGGCCGCGCTCCGCAACGGGCTCCGCGCGCACCTCGCTGCGCGCGGCGTGCCGACGATGGTGTACTACCCCGAGCCGCTCCACCGGATGGCGCCCTACGCGGGCGGGGCGGCGGACCTGCCGGAGACGGATCGGGCCTGCGCCGAGGTCCTCTCGCTCCCCATGCACCCGCACCTGACGGCGAGCCAAGTCGCTTCGGTCGCCGAGGCCGTCGCGGCGTTCGTTCGCACCGCGTAGCGGGCGGGGCGGCCACCCCGCCCCGGCGCCCGTCCCTTTCCCCGTTACCCGCCCCGCCCGTGTCCTCGTTCGCGTTTTCGGAAGCCGTCCGCATCGGGCACGTCGGCGTGGGACGGTGGGGGCTGAACCTGCTCCGCAACACGGCCGCGCTGCCGGGCGCCGAGGTCGTCGCCGTGTGCGACCGGCGCGACCCCGCGCTCGCCGCCGCGGCCCGCCTCGCGCCCGGCGCCCGCGCCGTCCGCGACGTCGACGCGCTCCTGGCCGACGCCGCCGTCGAGGCCGTCGTGGTCGCCGTCGAGACGCCGCTCCACTACGAGGTGGCGCTGGCGGCGCTGGAGGCGGGGAAGCACGTGTTCGTCGAGAAGCCGCTGGCCCAGACGGCGGCCGAGGCCGAGCGGCTGGTCCGCGAGGCGCGCGAGCGGGGGCTCCGCCTCATGGTCGGGCACCTCCTCCGGTACCACCCCGCCTTCCGCCACGTCGAGCGGCTGGCGGCGGACGGCGCGCTCGGCGAGATCCGCTACGTGCACAGCATGCGCGTCAACCTGGGCGTGGTCCGCGACCGCGAGAACGCGTTCGACAGTCTGGCGCCGCACGACCTCGCCGTGGCGCAGGCGCTCCTCCCGGGCCGCCCGGTCGCCGTCGCGGCGCAGGGGCAGGCGTTCCTCCAGCCCGGCGTCGAGGACGTCGTGTTCGCGACGGTGACGTACGAGGGCGGCCAGATCGCGCACCTCCACTGCTCCTGGCTCGACCCCCACAAGGTCCGCCGGACGACGGTCGTGGGGAGCGAGAAGATGGCGACGGTCGACGACATGGAGCCGGCCGAGAAGGTCCGCGTCTACGACAAGGGGATTGACCCGAGCGCCGAGGCCGGCTACGCCTCGTTCGCCGGCGCGCTGACGGTCCGCTCGGGCGACATCGTCGTGCCGCGCATCGCGCCGGCTGAGCCGCTGCGGCTCGAAGTCGAGGAGTTCGTGGCGTCGGTCCGCGAGGGCCGCCCCGCCCTCACCGACGGCGACGACGGCCTCGCCGTCGTCCGCGTGCTGGAGGCGGCCCGTCGCTCGCTCGCCGAGGGCGGGGCGCGCGTCGAGATCCCGTAGCCGCGGGCGGGGCGGGGCATCAGGACATGGGGACTGGGGAAAGTGCCTCCGCCCCGCCCCCAGCGCTTTGGGCGGGGCGGGCTTTCTAAACCGCCCCGCCCTCTCTCGCCCAGGAGGAAGAGGACCAGCGTTACCGCCCCGCCCCGGCTCCCCTTCCGCCTTCTGCCTTCCGCCTTCCGCCTTCCGCCGCCCACTCGTCCACTGATGGCCCCACCCCGTCGCGCCAGTCGAGCGGGGCGAGGCCGAGGGCCGCGAGCGACGGGGCGATCTCCAACTCGACGCGGGCGGGGCGGCGGGCGGCCGTCGGGTAGCCGGCCGTCGCGATGGGGTCGACGGGCACGGCCGGCGTCACGCCCCGCTCGGCGCCGGCGGCGACGGCGGCCTCGGCCAGCCCGTGCCACGTCGTGAGCGGGGCGCCGGCGACGTGCCACGTCCCCCACGGCGCCCGGCCCTCGGCCGCGAGCGCCGCGGCGTGGAGGCAGGCCCGCGCGAGGGCCGTCGCCCACGTCGGGTGCCCCCACTGGTCGGCGACGACGCCAAGGCGGGGGCGCTCGGACGCCAGGCGCAGCATGGTCGACACGAACGAGCCGGGGCGGCCGCTGAAGACCCACGCCGTGCGCAGGATGAGGTGCTGGTCTAGCCTCTCGCGGACCGCCGTCTCGCCGGCCGCCTTTGACGCCCCGTACACGCCGAGCGGGGCGGGCGGGTCGTCGGGCACGTACGGCGTCCCTTTCGTCCCGTCGAACACGTAGTCCGTCGAGAGATGGACGAGCGGGACGCCCGCACGCGCGCACGCCTCAGCGACGTGGGCCGCCCCGTCACGGTTGACGGCGTACGCGCGGTCAGCCTCGGCCTCAGCGCGGTCGACGGCCGTATACGCCGCCGCGTGGACGACGACATCGGGCTCGGCTTGCTCGACGGCGCGGAGCACGGCGTCGCGGTCCGTCACGTCGAGGCCGCCCCGCCCTACGCCCACGACGCCCGCCCCGCCCAGGCGCACGGCCTCGGCGCCGACTTGGCCGCCGGCCCCGGTCACGAGCGCCCTCACGAGACCGCGACCTGCGGGAGGTCGTCGGCGCCGAGCGCGTCGAGCCGCGGGTACGCCCGGTCCTTGTCCGAGAGCAGCGGCTTGTCGACCGGCCACGGGATGGCGAGCCCGGGGTCGTCCCAGACCACCCCGCCTTCGTCGCCGGGGCGGTAGACGTCGGTGCACTTGTAGACCACGTCGGCCTGTTCCGAGAGCACGGCGAACCCGTGGCCGAAGCCGGGCGGCACCCACAGCTGGCGCGGCGCCTCGTCGGAGAGCGTGAACGCCTCCCACTCCCCGAACGTGGCCGACCCGGCCCGGAGGTCGACAACGACGTCCCAAATCGCCCCCCGCACGGCCGCGACGAGCTTCCCCTGCGGGTGCCGCTTCTGGAAGTGGAGGCCGCGAATCGCGCCCTGCCGGCTCCGACTGTGGTTGTCCTGCACGAACGGTGCAGCAATCCCGGCTTCGGCGTAGCGTGCAGCGTGGTACTGCTCGAGGAAGAACCCACGGGCGTCGGCAAACACGCGGGGCTCAATGACGAAGACGCCAGGGAGGGAGGTGTCGTGGACGGTCACGGGGCGGGGTGGAAGCCTGAGTCGGGGAAGCTAGCGGGGTCCGCCCCGCCCGCCGCACGGCGTGGCAGGCAGATCGGGGCGGGGCAGCCGTCTTTGCGTCCGCTCCACACGCCCCCGTTGCCCCCGACCCGGGACGGGGCCTACCTTGGTCGACCTGCCCGCCGGAGCCGGCGTCCGCCCTCCAGCGACTCCGTAGCTCAGTTGGCAGAGCAGCTGGCTTTTAACCAGCGGGTCGTAGGTTCGAGCCCTACCGGAGTCACCCAGGCTCATCTTCGGCCTTGTTCTTTCGCGCCTCGGCGCCCACCCCGCCCGGGTGGTGAAATTGGTAGACACGCACGCTTGAGGGGCGTGTGGCTTAACCGCCGTGCTGGTTCGAGTCCAGTCCCGGGCACCCACGCAAAGCCGCCTGGTCTTCGGACCGGGCGGCTTTCGTCGTCTTGGGCCGACGCGCGGGCAGGGCGGCTCCGGGCGAGCGGTCCCCGCCCCGCTGGCGCGGGCGGGGTGGGGACCGCCGTCAGAGCGCGCGGACGACGGGGACGCCGCGGCCCACCTGCCCGTCGCCCGAGTGCCCGCCGGCCGACGCCCCGCTCCCCGTCGGAGCCGCCGCCTCGGGGCGGTAGGTCGGGACGAGGCCGCGGAACGCCTGGCGGACGGCGTCGCCGTCGCCAGAGCGGGCGGCCTCGAACAGGGCGTCGAGGAGCGGCGTGATGTCGCCGGCCGGCCGCGACTTCCGGGCGACGAAGATCTTCTCGTGCGGGGACGGCTCCGTTCCCTCCTCTGAGAGCAGGAGCTCCTCGTAGAGCTTCTCGCCGGGGCGCGCGCCGGTGTACTCGATGTCGATGTCGCGTCCGGGCTCGAGCCCCGAGAGCAGGATGAGGTCGCGGGCGAGGTCCGCGATCCGCACCGGCTCGCCCATGTCGAGCACGTAGACGCGGCCGCTCTCGGCGACGGCGCCGGCCTGGAGCACGAGACCGGCGGCCTCGGGGATTGTCATGAAGTAGCGGACCATGTCGGGGTGCGTCACGGTCACCGGCCCGCCCCGCCGGATCTGGTCGCGGAACAGCGGGACCACGCTTCCCCGGCTTCCGAGCACGTTCCCGAACCGGACCGACACCATCGTGCACCCCGCGCACCGCCGGGCGGCGTCGGCGACGACCATCTCGGCCACGCGCTTCGAGGCGCCCATCACGTTCGTCGGGTTGACGGCCTTGTCCGTCGAGACGTTGACGAGCGTGTCGACCCCGAACTCGACGGCGAGGCGCGCGAGCGCGAGCGTGCCGCCGACGTTGTTCCACACGGCCTGCTCGGGGTTGGCCTCCATGAGCGGGACGTGCTTGTGGGCCGCGGCGTGGAACACGACCTCGGGTCGATGCGCCTCGAACACGGCCCGGAGCGACCGCTCGTCGCGGACGTCGCAGATTACCGGCCGCCGTGCGAGGGCGGGGTGGCTCCGGGCCAGCTCGCCGTCGATCCGGAACACGCTGTTCTCGCCCCGCCCGAGGAGGACGATCTCGCCGGGCGCAAACGGGGCAATCTGACGCACGACCTCGGACCCGATCGACCCGCCCGCCCCAGTCACGAGGACCGTCCGGCCTGAAACGAGCGCCTCAATGGGACCCGTCTCGAGGCGGACGGACTTCCGCCCCAGGAGGTCCTCGACGTCGACGCGGCGGATGTTCGAGACCGAGACGCGGCCGCTGACGAGGTCGAGGAGCCCCGGAACCGTCCGGTGCTGAAGGCCCGCCTTGCTCGCCCGCTCAACCACGCGCCGCACCACGCCGCCGTCGTGCGACGGCATGGCGATCAGAACTTCGTCGGCATCGACGCGGTCGGCGACGACGGCCAACTCGTCGATCTCCCCGAGCACGGGGAGGCCCGCCACCCTCTTGCGCAGCTTCGACGGATCGTCGTCAACGAACCCGACCGGCCACCGGCCGGCTTTCGGGTGGCGAAGCATCTCACGTACGACAGCGACGCCAGCGTCGCCGGCCCCGGCCACGATCACGCGCCGGCCGCGCTCACCGCGGCGGCGGCTCTGGAGAATCCCCCTTTCCTCGTAGTACAGCCGCGCCGCAAACCGGAGCCCCGCGAGGCCTAGGATCGCAAGCATGGCCTCGATCAGCGGGACGCTTCGGGGGACGAACACGTCGCCCACGCTGGCGGCGGCGGCCACGAACTCCACCAGAGCAACGGCCACGACCGCCACCAGCAGGGGGACCATGTCGCGCAGTCCAACCCGATGCCACGAGCGGACGCGCCGGTTCATCCCGATGAGGACGACCGCCTTGAGCAGCCCACCCACCGCCGTGTACGTCAGCACGTCGGCCCCGAACGCGAACGCGCCCGCGTCGAGCCGGAGCACGAACGCGAGGGGCGCGGCGAGGAGCCACACCCCGTAGTCGAGGGAGGACTTTAGAACGAGTCGTGTCATGCAGGGGACCAGAACCCAGGGACAGCGGGTCCTAATGACGGTGGGGGGGAACGCGAAAGTACCGGGGCCGCTCGGGGGCGGGGCGGCGCCACATGTGGAAACCGGGTGGACGGGGGTCCGGCGCTGGGGCCGGCGCGCTCTTGGCGCGTGGGGCAGACGCTTTTCGCACATGCGCTTGCATCTTCTCCTACACGTGCCGCACCGCTCCGCCCCGGCTTCACCAATTTATCTCTGCGCTCCCGGCCCGTAGGTCAAACAGGTGTGGCCCACGTCACACCGCCCCGCCCGGGGGGCCAGCGGGCTCCAGCTGAGGGGAATGAGACGCACCCGGCACGGGCGGCTGGGGGGGGGCGGTAGCGCGGAGCGCTGCGAAAAGAACGATGGGCACGCCCGCACCCACTCCGATCAACAACCATACCGCCCCGCCCAACCAGGCAAGTCCCGCGGCGGCCGAGACCGCACCGAGCGCGCCGTAAAGGGCGGCGACCGCGCGGTGCCCCGCACCGGTCACGACGAGGCGCTGGTAGAGGTGCGAGCGGTGCGCCGCGAACACGTTCTCTCCGCGGAGGAGGCGGCGCACGAGCGTGAACCCGCCGTCGAACACGAACGGCCACACGAACGCGAGCGCCGCTAGCGGCAGGCGTGGGTCGCTGCCGACGAGAGCCAGGGCCGCGAACGTGAAACCGAGAAAAGCGCTCCCTACGTCGCCCATGAACACCCGCGCCGGCGCCCAGTTGTGGACGAGAAAGCCCAGCGCCGCCCCGCCCATGGCCGCGCCCGTCCACCCCGCGACGAGGCCGCCCCCAAGCGCGCCGACAGCCGCCCACGCCGCACCCGCGACGACGGCCTGGAGACCGGCGATCCCGTCGATCCCGTCCATGAAGTTGTAGACGTTGGTCAGTCCGACCACCCAAAGCCCCGCGACGAGTCCGCCCGCCGCGCCGAGCGGGACGGCGCCGAGGCCAGGAAGCGTGACGGCGGTCCACGCGCCGAGCGCCCAGACGGCGGCGGCGGCGGCGGCGACCTGGACGGCCAGCCGGAGGCCCGCCCCGAGCGGCCGGACGTCGTCCGCCCCGCCCAGCGCCGCGACGGCGAGGGCGGGGAGGCCGAGCCCGAAAACCGAGCGGGGTGGGGCGCCAGCGGCGAGCGCGAGCGCCCACGCGGCGGCGGCGCAGAGCACGAGCGCGAGGCCACCGCCGCGCGGCGTCGGCGTGGTGTGTGAGCTCCGCTCGTTGGGGACGTCGAGGACGCCGCGCCGGAGCGCGAGGCGCCGCACGGCGCCAACGAGCGCCCACGACGCGGCGGCCGCGCCCGCGGCGAGGAACACGAGCGTCACGGCGCGCTCAGGAGAGTCGCCCACCCCGCCCTCAGGTCGGCGTGGGCGGGGCGGTAGGTGGTCTCATCGATCAGGCGTCGCCCGTCGACGGCCACGTCCTCGGTAATCTTGTCGACGGCCGACGCGCCTGGGACGTCCCGGCCCAGGCGCGCGGCGACGGCCGACGCCGCCGCGGCCGCCGCGCGCACGGGCGGGGCGGGCACGTAGAGCACGCTCGGCCGACGGTCAACAGCCTGCTGCATCGCCCGCACGACGGCGTTGAACGTCCAAACGCGGCCGTCCGTCAGGTTGTAGAGCGCGCTCGGGAGCGGGGTGGTGGCGGCCAGAGCGAACGCCGCCGCGGCGTCCTCGACGTGGACGAGCGTCCGCCGGTTCTGGCCCGTCCCGGGCAGCACGCGGAGCCCGCGGCGGAGAGCGCCCAAGAGCTGCCGGTAGTTTCCCCGCATGCCCGGCCCGTAGACGGCGGCGAGGCGCAGGACCACCCCGCCCGCGAGGTCGGCGACGATGCCCTCGGCCTCGCGCTTGGTGCGGGCGTAGGGCGTCTCGGGCGCCGTCGGATCGGCCTCGGTCCAGGGCGCGCGGCCGGCGCTCGGACCGTACACGTTGATCGTGCTCGCGAACGCGAACCGGGCCACGCCAGCGCGCTCGGCCGCCGCCGCCAGTCGCTCGGTCCCGCCTACGTTGACGCGCGCGTACTCGTCGGCCAGCTCGGGCGGCGGGTCGACCACGTGGAGGAGAGCCGCGAGGTGGACCACAGCGTCGGCCCCGTCGGCGCCGCGCGCGAGCGCGTCGGCATCGGCGAGCGACCCGGCCACACGCTCGGCGCCGGCCGGGAGCGGCGCCGCCGCGTCCCGCGTGAGCACGCGGACGTCCGCCCCGCCCGCGACGAGTCGGCGGACGACGGCCGGGCCGACGGCGCCAGTCCCTCCGGTCACGAAAACGGTCACCGCCCCACCCCGCCCGCGACCGGCTCGCGGACCGGCTCTCCCAGAAGAGCCCCCATGACGATCGCGTTGATCCGGCGGTAGTCGTAGCGCTCCTCGGCCAAGCGCCGCCCCTCCTCCCCCATCCGGGCCACGCGGGCGGGGCGGCCCACGAGCGACTGCATGGCGTCGGCCAGGGCGGCCGGGTCGCGGGGCGGCACGACGAGCCCGTTGACGCCGTCAGCCACGGCCTCGCGGCACCCGGGGTTGTCCGTCGTGATGACGGCGCGGCCGGTCGCCATGGCCTCCATGATGCTCCGCGGGTAGCCCTCGCGGTAGAACGACGGGAGCACGAACACGTCGGCCTCGCGGAGCCAGCCCTCGACGTCGTCGACGTGGCCCCGCCATTCGACGCCAGCGGCGTCCGTGCGCCGGCGGAGCTCCGCTTCCGAAACGGCGTCGTAGCTGTCGTCCGCCCCGCCCAGCATGACGAACCGGGTGCCCGGGTGCTCGGCCTTCACGCGGCGCGCGGCCTCGACGAAGTCCCACACCCCCTTCTGCTCTAGCATCCGACCGACGTAGAGGAACGTCGGAGCGGGGCGGCCCGGGGGCGGGGCGGGTGCGAACTGGTCGAGGTCGATGCCCATCCCCTCGACCCGCCGCAGACGGTCCGCTCGCAGCCCGACATCGTCGCGGAAGTACGCCTCGTCCTCGGCGTTGAGGACGAACAATGTGTCGTAGGCGGTGCCGGCCACGCGGTAGGCGGCTGCGAGGACCCGCCGCCGCTTCCCGTTCCCGCCACCGCTGACCCCGAGCCCCTCGATCATCGCCACCCGGCGGGGAATCCCGAGCCCGGCCGTCGCGACCGCCGTGTAGAGGACGGGCTTGACGAAGTGAGAGAAGACGGCGTCGGGGCGGAGGCCGCGGAGCGCCCGGCGGATCGAGAGGACGGAGCGGGCCTCGTAGGTGAGGCTCCCTTTCGAGCGGTCGAACGCGATCGGCGCCGTCTCGGCGCCGGCCGCCTGCAGAACGTCGCGCGACGCGGGGTCGCAGTCCCACCCCGGCGAAAACACGACGACCCGGTGCCCGGCTGTCGTCAGGTCGCGGACGAGGAGGGTCCTGAACCGGGCCAGCGCAAAAGGCTGGTTCCCAACGAAGGCAACGGTTTGCCGCCCCGCCGTAGGACGGCCGAGGCGAGGGGCGGGGTGGCGGGCGACGAACGGCGCGGTCATGGCGTAGGGTCAAGTCGGGGGGCGCCCGGCGTGAGGCCGGCGGCCTCTCGGAGCGTGGCGTCGAGCCGGGGGGCCACGCTCGCGAGAGAGTACCCGTCGCGGACGCGGGCGCGGCCCCGCTCCCCCATCGTCTGGCCCAAGGAGCGGTCGGCGCGGAGCCGATCGAACGCCGCGTGCCACGCGTCGGGGCCGTCGGCGAGGAACCCGTTCCACCCGTCCGTCACGATCTCGGCGTTAACGCCGACGGGCGAGGCGACGACCGGGCGCCCGGCGGCCATGCATTGGACGAGCTTGAACCCGCACTTCCCCCGCTCCCACGGCTCGTCCGGGAGCGGCATGATTCCGACGTGGAAGCGCCCCATCTCAGCCACCTCCGTCGCCCCGCTCCACGGCCGGACCTCGACCGGGACGTCACCGAGCGGGCGCCCCTCGACACCGACGAGGACTACGCGCGTATCGGGGCGGGCAGCCTCTCTAGCGAGGACGTCCCGGAGGACGTGGAGCACCCGCTGCGAGCCGGGGGACCCGATCCACCCGATAGTAAATGGCCCTTCGGGCAAGGGCGCTACCGGCCCGTAGCAGTCGAGGTCGACTACGCTCGGGAGCACCTCAATGTGCCGAGCTCCGGCCGTCCTCGCCCGAGCGGCAAGGTAGCCGTTTCCCGCAACGACCGTCCGTGCACCTCGCATCAAACGGTCCACCTTCCGGCCGAACACGCGGCGGACAGCCGCGCGGCGGTGGGTGTCGTACGTGTGGAATGTAGCGTCGTCGTAGTCGACTACGTAGGGCCGCCCCCTGAAAAGCGCCCGCTCGGCGGCGTACGGGACGAACGGGAGCAGTTCCTTCTCGACCCAGATCAAGTCGTGGTCCGCGCGCCCGAGGAGCCGGGCAGCCCGCCGGAGGTAGGCCCAGGCGAGCCGGTCCGGCCGGCGCCCCCCCGTCTCGTAGAGGCGGCGGACGTAGGCATCGTCGAGCAGCCCCGCCCGCTCCACCCGCCACCCCGCCCGGCGGAGGGCGGGGACGAACTGGCTCCCGCGGACCCGGCTGCTCGACCCCAGGTCGCCGTACCGCGTCAGCATCAGGAGCCGGCCCGTCGAGCGGTCCGGCGGCGGGGCGGCGGGGCTCCCCCGGTCCGCTGAGGCCGCGCCGGTCATACCACCTGAGCCACGAGAGCCGCGGGCCGTGCCTGCCGGCGCGCAGTAAGGCTCCGTCGCCTGAGCTGGGCTACCCACAGTTCGCACGCGAAGACGAGGAACACGAGCTGCATGCCAAGAACCCGGAGCCGGAGGGCCGTCCCGAGGTTGTCGTTGTAGATCGCGATCAGGCCGAACCAGGCGAGTGCGAGGAGGAGGAGGTACCGACCTCCCGGCGTCTTGCGTACCTGCCCCCGGAAGACGCGGTAAAGCGCGTACGCAATAACCGGGACTTCAAACACGAACCCAACCAGCGTCGACAGGCTGTTCACCTGGAAGGGGAGCGGCCCGACCGCATTCGACACGAAGCTGTACGCGTAGAGAGCGAGGAATCCCCAGGGAGTAGTGGCCGACGCGAAATCGATACCCAACGTCGACCCTCCCTCCATCGCCTCAAAAGTCTGCCGAAAACGGAGGTAGTGCATGAAGTCGGCAAAGAAGTTCATACGCACGAGCAAGGCAAGCATCAGGAGGCCGAGGGCCGCCCCCGAAGCCAGAATGGCCCCCTTCCGCCGGCTCTGCCGGAGCCCCACGACGCCTAACCACGCAACCGTTCCTGCGACGAACGCGACGGCCGCGTACCACCGGAACGCAAAGAGGCCGCCTAATGAGATCACGAGCCCGATGCCACCCCGCGCCCTCCGGACGAACACCTCGTACCCGTAGTACGCGCACGCGAGATAGGACGCGTAGATCATGAGGTCGCGGTAGATCGAGAACGAGCCGTAATACACAACCGTAGGGAACAGACCGAGAAGCACCAATGTGACAGCCTGAGACCGAACGGATGGCCGCTGCCGCGTAGCTTCCCACGACAGCCGGTCGAGGAGGCGGAGCCCATAGACCAGGACGAGGACCGAGGCGACAAACAGGAATGCTTTGAACAGGAACAAGCCCCGGAGGCCCATCCAGTGCATGAGAAGCCCAATGGCGAGTGGCCACACGTTCGGCGCCCCCGGAAGCCGCCCGGTCTCCGCTACGTGGCCCGCGATCCGCCGGTACGTAATTCCGTCGTCGCCTCCGAGTATGATGGGGCTCAACCCTCCCATCCCCACGTCGACCGACCATACATGGACGAAGATGACGACGGCGAGCTTCGCAAGCGCGATGAGGAGCAGGAGCAGGATGGTTTGAGTTCGCACAGCGGATTACCTGCACCAACGCCGAAGGACACCAGCAATGTAAATGGACGGCTCCGACACCAATCGGTAGGATCGGGTAAATCCGACTGCCAATCCCTAGTTGGAGTGGGCGGGGCGGACGGCATCGAACGCTCGACGATACTCGCTCGTGCTCCGGTCGAGGCTGAACCGCTCAACGCCCCGCGCTCTTGCCCGGCCGCGGTATGCTTCCCGTTTTGAGATAACGTCCGATATGATCCAGTCGGCAGCGAGCTCCATCCAGTCCCCCCGCCCCCCCGCGACGAGGAACCCCACGCCTTCGACGGCCACCCCCTCTCCAATCCCGGCAGAGGCCACCGTCGGCACCCCGCACAGGAGGTACTCAGCGATTTTGACCGGAGCCACGGCGCGCTGCGAGAAGAAGGGGGTACGTAGGGCGAGGCCGACGTCGGCTGCCGCGAGATAGCGCGGGACCTCCAGCGGAGGAACGCGCCGCACGATGGCGGCCCCGCCCACCCCGCTCGCCTCAACGAGCGGGCGGGCCAGGTCCGGCTCCCCCGTCAGGAGCAAGAACCGAGCATCGGGACGGCGGCGGCAGACGGCGCTGAACAGCGCGATCATGTCGCCAACGCGGTACTGAGGTCCCATACTGCCGGCGTAGACGAGGAGCGGGGCAGCGAGCGCCACGCCGAGTTCCTGGCGCGTCCGCGAGCGGTCGCTCTCCATTCCCGGCGCGAAGACGTTGGGGTCGCGGCCGTTCGAGACCACGAAGGCACGCCCGCCGAGGTCCCGCCCCGCCCGCTCAGCCAGGACACCGACTGCCCATTCGGTCCGCGTAACGACGGCGTCAGCCTGGGCGACCGCCCTGTCTTCGAAGGCTCGGAGGAGCCGGTACGCCTTCCCGTCCCGGCTCCAGCCCCCGAAGTCGGCACGCTCGTCGGCCATTAAGCCGTCCGCGTCGTAAAGGAGGCCTGCGGGTGGGGCGAGGCGGCGGGCGCCTAGCGCCATCCCTGCACACAGGTTGCTCCGCGGCATGACCACGTCGACCCTGTGTCGCCGCACTTCGCTAGCGACGGCGAGCGCCCCCCGCCCGACGCTCGCCAACGTGGCCGGCCCGAGCGGGCGCCGCCACACGGAGACGAACCGGAGGTCCACGCCAGCCTTGGCTGCGAGCCGCTTCGCCTCATCCTCGCGGTGCGCCTGATCCCACCCGAAGTGGAGCACGCGGAGCTGGTCGCCGCCGCGAAGGGCTCCGGTTAGGAGCGGGAGGAAGAGAGACTCGAGGTACCGTGTGTTCGGCCCCTCCCAGTTGACGAACAGTACAGTCATAGGAGCGGTTGTGACCTCACCGCCCGCAGGCCTCGGAGCCACGAACGGAGCGACGCCGGGAGCAGACCGAGCGTGAGGCTGCGGGCAGATCGGGTTACCCATTCAGCGTAGGGACGCGGACTTTTCTGGAGCCGTGCGGCCTCCCGGTAGGCCCCGAGTGCCAAAAGGCGGCGGCCTGAGCCGGCCGCTGAGCGGCCCTTCGAGAGGTACACGTTGGCGAGCGCTACAGAATACTCCTCTGCATCCAAGTGGGACTCGTATTTATGGACCGTCCTCAGGTGAGCCTCAAAGTTCCCCTCCACGTTCAGACCCAGATTGCTTCCCGTGTACGTTTTGACCACCAGAGGCTCGGGGATGTAATGGAGCTTGTGCCCGTGAAAGGCAATCGCTGCATAGAAATCGAGGTCCTCCGCAACGAGCGACTCGTCAAACCCTCCTACCTCCTCATACACCTCTCTCTTGAACAGTACGGATGGGGCGACGGCAGTGACCTGGAGCGACACGAGCTCGAAGAATTGGGCGCCCTTCGCCGCCGGATACAGCCCAGTGATGTCGATGAGCCGCCCGTCCATGTGGTCATTGTACGCTGACGTGTGGATCAGTCCGTAGTCTGGGCCAAGGGCCGCGAGGGCCGTGACCTGCTTCTCGATCTTCGAGGGGAGGAAGTAGTCATCTGACGCGAGTACAGCTACCAAGCTGCCGCGCGTCCGTGCAATTCCGTAGTTCAGCGTCGACGACACGCCCCCGTTTCCCTTCTGGAACGCTTCGAATCGCCGATTGGTCGCCTCTTGCACGCGCTGGACCTCCTCCCACGACCCATCCGTTGACCCGTCGTCGACGACGACGAGTTCGATGTGGGGATACGTCTGGTCGAGCACGCTCTGGATGGACCGTGCTACATACGCTTCGTGGTTGTACGAAGGGATCACGACGCTCACGAGGGGCAGTTCGCCCTCTCCGCCGAGGAAAGGCAGTTCGCTCATGTTTTGACTCCCCCGGTGGGGAGTCGGCTCCAGGTGCGGAGGAAAATGTAGGCAACGATGTGGCCCGGCCGCATGCGAGGCCAGTCGCGCAACTGCATGTGATGGCCCAGTTCCGTCATCAGCCCTGACATCCTCCGACGCACTTCGGACGTGCCGAGCGCGCGGCGCTGCTGGTAGGTGGCCCACCCCGTCCCGATAGCGACCTCGACTGCTCGAATGACGTCAGGACGGCTGAAGTTCTCGATCGTGAACCGAACGAGCCACCTCTGCGAGTCCAGCACGTCGACCCGGTGCCGGTGGAGGCCTACCGAGGTCGAAGAGGGGTTGAGCCGGTAGAAGTACTTTTTGTTGCACAGCCCGACAGCCGTCGCACGCAAGAGCACCCGGCGTGTGAGAAGCTCGTCCGCGTTGTAGCCGGGCTCGCGGAAGCCAGCGTATGCGTCGGCATAAAGTGATTTTCGGGCGAGGCCAAGGGGGTGCATCTGCCAACCTCCGAGCGTTCGGCGAGCCGCTTCCCGGCCCGTCATCGGAAAGTCAGCCGGGTCGAGCGGGACAAGGTGCCACAGGCGCTCACCATCAGTCTTCCACAACTGCCAGACGCATAGGTCACACCCCGTGTCGAGGACTCGGTCGAAGGCCGCGGCTACGGCTCCCTCCTCTACTGTGTCGTCAGCGTCGACGAGCGCAATCCAGTCACACGCAGCTCGTTTGACGCCGGTCCGGCGGGCCTCGACCGCCCCGCCATTCTCATCCCTCCTCACCACCTCGACGTTGCCGTACTCGGAAGCGAGGTGGCTGGCCACCTCGTCGGACCCGTCGGTAGATACGTCGTCGACGATCACGATCTGCTCCGGCCGAGTGCCTCTATTGATGGATTCGACGCACTCGACGAGGTACGCCCCCGAGTTGTAGTTCGGGATCACGACGGTGACGGGGATGGTGCGGCTCATTCGGGGCGGGGTGGTCTGCGGACCATACTGAGGAGCCGGCTGAGACGGCCTGCGACAGAGGGCATCGCATCCATCTCGCGGAAGCGGTGGATCGCGAACGAGGCCGCCAAGGCCGACAGCGCCAGCCCCACCGCAGCTGACGCCCCGTCGGATACCTGGGAGGCCCCCGCCGTTAGAATAGCCGCGCCGAGGAGGGCGGCGAGGTAGAAGGCCGGCCGACGGTGCATGGACACGCCGTGCCACGGGCGGACGCCTCCCCAGCCGATGGCGACGCTCCACACGAGATAGAGGCAGAATGCGGCCCCCACTCCGACCAATCCCACGCGGGGGACGAGGAGGTGCGTGGCACCCGCGAACACCGCCTGCCCCGTTAGCTCGAGAGCGAGGAACGCTGCAGACCGCCCCCTCGCGAGAAGGGCGAACCCGATCGTCCAAGTCGCCATCTTCAGCACGTCGGCGACCACGAGCCCACGCAGGAGGTCGTCGCCGGCGCGGAAGTCGGACGAGTAGAGGGCGGTGAGGACCCACGGGGCCAGCCCTAACACGGCGAGCAAAAGAGGTCCAGCCAGCAGCACGGCCACCTCCAGCTGCTCGTTGACGGCCGCCCGGAACGCCTCTGGGCGGTCCGCGACTTGAGCGAGGCGCGGATAGTAGTCGGCTGCCATCGCTCCTAGAATCAGCCCGAGGTACTGGATCGAGATGGCGGAGGCTGCCTGGTATTGGCCGGCCGCGTCGACGCCGAGGTGACGGGCGAGGACCGACCGGACGAAGAGATCGACCACCCCGCCCGCGACGCCGGCCACCATCAGCACCCAGCCGAGGCTGATCATGGCGCGCCACTGGGACCACACAGCCGCCCCGGGCGGGGCGGCGGCACCCCGCACCGGGCGGAGCGAGCGTGTAAACCAAAAGGCAGCCCCCATAGTGGCTACTGGGGTTGAGATCACGAACCACCGAATTCCGTCGCTCCGGAAGATCGCCAGCAGCGTCAGCCCGGCGGCAGCGGCGACGACCGCCCCGGTGACGCTCGCCCGCGCAAGGTCGCCGGTCCGCCGGAGCCCCTGGAGCAGGGCCATCTGCGCCCCAGCCACGAGAGCGGCTAACACGCCGACGCTCACCCACGCCACGTCGGCCGCCCGGGCACCCGAGCCGAAGACGTACCGCGCGATGGGGACGCTCAGCAGGGACAAGGCGGCGAGGCCTACGAGGCCGAGCAGAACATTGGACCGCCAGAGTGCACGGCGAATCGCACCGAGGGCGGCGGGGTCTCCTACTGCCGCTGCCACTGAGCGGACGCTGCTGCTGGCCAGCCCCAGCCCGAGAACGGTCGTCGCCGTCGTCATCACAGACGTCAGCAACCCGATGATCCCCAGGCCCGCCGGACCGATGAGGAGGGCGACGCCCTTTGCCCGGGCGAGCCCGACGAGGATCGTAATTAGGCTCCCCCCCCCGACGATCGATGTCGCGCGGAGGATAGACCGATACGTGGGCTCGTCCGAGAGCGGCTGGCCCTCCTCCTCAATCTGACTCGGCGCGGCCGCGGCCACCGGCTGCTCGGTGCTCATCCGAAGGACCGGACCGCCTGGACTACCCGTGCCGCACCCTCGGGACTCAGGTGGGGGCCAATCGGAAGGCTTAGGACCTCGCGGTGGACCGCCTCCGCCACAGGGAGGCTCCCCTCCCCCATTGCGAGATCCGCATACGCCGGCTGGAGATGCGGCGGGACCGGATAATGGACGAGTGTCTGAACGCCCCGCCCCGCGAGGTGGGCTGCGAGCGCGTCGCGCCGGGCGTGGCGGACGACAAACAGGTGCCATACGGGATCCACCCCGCTCAGCACATAAGGCAGGACCACCCCGCCCACGTCGCTCAAGCCGTCGAGGTAACGATCAGCGACTGCAGAGCGACGTGCGTTCCAGGCGTCCAGGTGAGCGAGCTTAACGCGGAGGAACGCCGCCTGGAGCGGGTCGAGGCGCGAGTTGAAGCCGACGACCTCGTTGCGGTATTTCTCGCGGGACCCGTAGTTACGAAGCACGCGGACACGGTCGGCGAGGTCGGCGTCGTCGGTCGTTATGGCGCCGGCATCGCCAAAGGCGCCCAGGTTCTTACCGGGGTAGAAGCTGAAGGCGGCCGCGTCGCCGAGCGCTCCGACGCGGCGGCCGTGGTAGCGAGCGCCGTGGGCCTGCGCGGCGTCTTCGATCACCGGCACGCCGTGGCGGCGGGCCACCTCCCGAATCGGGTCCATGTCCGCCGGCTGCCCATAGAGGTGCACGGCGACGATCGCCTTCGTCCGCGGCGTGATGGCGGCTTCGAGGCAGGCGGGGTCCAGGTTGTACGTGGCCGCGTCAGGCTCGACCGGAACCGGCCTCGCATTGGTGTAAGTGGCCGCGAGCCACGTCGCGATGTACGTGTTCGATGGGACGATCACTTCGTCGCCTTCCTCTACTCCGTACGCCCGGAGGAGGAGGTGAATGGCTTCGAGCCCGTTCCCGACGCCGACGCAGTACTCGGCGCCGCAGTAGGCGGCGAACTCCGCCTCGAACGTCTCGACCTCCGCCCCGCCCACGTACCACCCCGATTCCATCACGCGCCGGTAGGCGGCGTCGAGGTTGCCGCGGAGTTCGTCGTAGGCCGCGTGGAGGTCGAGAAACGGAACGTTGGAATCAATCACGGACGGCGTGGAGGAAGTTGTCGTAGTCGCGGATGTAGTCGGCCTCATCGTAATGGTCCGACGCAAGCACGAGGTAGATGGACCCGGGGTCAAAGTTGACCTCTGATGCCCAAATCATTGGAGGAATGTGGAGACCCCGCCACGGCCGGTTGATGTGGATAGTCTCCTCCGCCTCTCCATCGTCGACACGGACGTCCAGGCTGCCGGAGAGGCAGACGATGAATTGGTGGAGGCTGCGGTGTGCGTGAGCCCCTCGATTGGTCCCGGTTGGTACGTCATAGACGTAGAACACGCGCCGGATCTCGAAAGGCACGTGCCCTCCCCCCTCGATGAACGTGAGGTTCCCGCGGGGGTCCGTCATCTTAGGGAGGTCGATGAGGACGCAGTCTTGGACCGACGCATGGGGGACGGGGCGGCTCATTCCACCTCCTCTGGGCTTAGCTCGCGCACCGCCTCGCGCGAGTTGTCTAGCGCGTAGGCAGTCCCTTCTCGGTCCTGCGCGCGACCCCTCTCGTCAAACGCCAGCCGCGTTCCGTCTCGGCCCACCCAGCCCACGATGCGCGCGGGGCTCCCAACAACGAGCGCAAAGTCTGGCACGTCCCGCGTGATGAGCGCCGCCGCCCCGACAAGCGCCCACCGTCCGACCCGCCGACCCGCCAAGACTGTCGCGTTTGCGCCGATGCTGCATCCTTCGGATAAAACAGTCTGGTCGTACTGCTCGGGTCGGCGCCGGCTCCGAGGTAGGAGGTCGTTCGTAAACACAGCACTCGGACCAATAAAGACGTCGTCCTCCACGCAAACACCATCCCACAGGTACACGCCGCACTTCACCGTCACGCGGTCTCCTACGATGGCGCCGCCCTCGACAAACGTATGGTCGCACACGTTGCAGTCGGCACCGACGGCGGCTCCGGCCGCGATGTGCGCAAACGCCCACACGCGCGTACGCGCGCCAACAGTGGCACCATCGTCGACAAGGGCGTGAGAGTGGAGAGCGGCGTCAGGGTGAACGCTGGACGGGGCGGACGCGCTCATGCCACCACCTCCGCCTCGGCGGCCAAGCGCAGCAGGTACTGCCCGTACGCGTTCTTCGCGAGCTGGGCGGCCAGCCGCTCGACATCCTCGGCCGAGATCCACCCCTGCTCGAAGGCCACCTCCTCGGGGCACGCGATCTTCTGCCCCTGCCGCTGCTCGATGGTCTCGACGAAGTTGCCGGCCTGGAGTAGGCTCTCGTGCGTCCCCGTGTCGAGCCACGCGAAGCCCCGCCCCATCCGCTCGACGGCGAGGTCGCCGCGCTCGAGGTAGACCCGGTTCACGTCGGTAATCTCGTACTCGCCCCGCGCCGACGGCGCGAGCCCGGCCGCGACGTCCAGCACGTCGTTGTCGTAGAAGTAGAGCCCCGTCACGGCGTAGTGCGAGCGCGGCACGGAGGGCTTCTCCTCGATCGACACCGCCTGCCCGTCGTCGTCGAACGAGACCACTCCGTAGCGCTCGGGGTCCGAGACCCGGTACCCGAAGACCGTCGCACCCCGCTCGCGCTCGGCCGCGCGGCCGAGCATGTCCTGGAGCCCCGCCCCGTAGAAGATGTTGTCGCCCAACACCAGCGCCACGCGGTCCGCGCCCACAAAGTCACGGCCGATCGTGAACGCCTGCGCGAGCCCGTCCGGCGACGGCTGCTCGGCGTACGAGAGCGACATGCCCCACCCCGCCCCGTCGCCCAGGAGCCGCTGGAAGTGCGGGAGGTCCGTGGGCGTCGAGATCAGGAGCACGTCGCGGATGCCGGCCAGCATCAGCGTCGTCAGCGGGTAGTACACCATCGGCTTGTCGTAGACCGGGAGCAGCTGCTTGCTCACGCCCTGCGTGATGGGGTAGAGGCGAGTGCCGGAGCCTCCGGCGAGGACGATGCCTTTCATGTCGGGGTCGAGCCGTGTCGGGGGTGAGCCGCCCCGCCCGCGGGCGGGGTGGCGGGCGGGGGCGACGTTACGCCGCGGCGCCGAGGCGCTCCAGGTCGTAGCGGTCGCGGAGGACGGTCTCGCACCAGTCGGCGTGGTCGAGGTACCACCGAACCGTCCGCTCCATCCCGCTCTCGAACGTCTCGTCCGGCGTCCAGTCCAGATCCCGCCCGATCTTGCCGGCGTCGATGGCATAGCGGAAGTCGTGGCCTGGCCGGTCACGGACGTGCTCGACGAGCGAGCCGTAACCGCCGTCCGGCGCGCGCTCCGGCGCCAGCCGGTCCAGGTGCCCGCAGAGAGTCTCAACCACGTCCAGGTTCGTCCGCTCGTTGTGACCGCCCACGTTGTAGGTCTCGCCCGGCGCGCCCCGCTCGAGCACGCGGACGAGTGCACGCACGTGGTCGTCCACGAACAGCCAGTCGCGGACGTTCTGGCCGCTCCCGTAAACCGGGATGGGCCGGCCGCGCAACGCGTTCAGGATCACGACCGGGACCAGCTTCTCGGGGTACTGGTACGGCCCGTAGTTGTTGGAGCAGTTCGTGGTCACGACCGGAAGCCCGAACGTGTGGTGCCACGCCCGGGCGAGGTGGTCCGAGGCGGCCTTCGTCGCCGAGTACGGCGAGTTCGGGGCGTACGGCGTCGTCTCGGTAAACAGGTCGCTCTCGCCCAATGTCCCGTACACCTCGTCTGTCGAGACGTGGACGAAGCGGAAGGCGTCAGCCGCCCCGCCCGAGAGACGGTCGCGGTGCGCGCGGGCCGCTTCGAGGAGCGTGTAGGTCCCGACCACGTTGGTGCGCACAAAGTCGGCCGGGCCGTCGATCGAGCGGTCGACGTGGCTCTCGGCCGCGAGGTGCACGACGGCGTCTGGCGCGTGCTCGCGGAACACGCGGGCGACCTCGGCGGCGTCCGCGACGTCCACGTGCTCGAACGCGTAGCGGTCGCTGCCCGCGACCGGCGCGACGGTCGACGGGTGCCCCGCGTACGTCAGCGCGTCGACGTTGACGACCGAATGGTCGGTTTCCCGAACGAGGTGGCGGACGAGGGCCGAGCCGATAAAGCCGGCGCCGCCGGTGACGAGGATGCGCATGGGCGGGGCGGCCTAGTTGCTGCCGGAGAGCTGCGAGACGATGACGACGGCGGCAGTGACGAGCCCGGCTACGCCGCCCGCGATCCCGATCACGTCGCGGAACGTGGTCCCCGACCGCTGGCGAACCGCCACCTCGATCACGTCGCCGTCCTGGGGGGGTGGGAGGGATACCCGGCTGCGCGCAAAGGCGTCGAGCGCCCCCTCGAACAGCGGCTCCTCAAGTCCGGGACGGACGTAGCGGACGGTCACCTCCCGTTTGTCGTTGTTGAACAGAGGCGGCAGGAGCGGGCCACCCGCCAGCGACAGGATCCCCTGCGCGTCGACCTCCGGTCCGACTTCGTAGAGCCCCGGCTGCTGAACGGCCCCCCACACATCGACGCGTGCAACGGCCTCGACACCCACCGTCAGCACGTCTCCTTCGGTGAGGGCGGGGTGGGCCTCTGGCTCGACGACGAACTGCGAGACCGGCGCGTTGTAGAGCAGTCGGCCTTCACTCGGCCGGTACACGCGGACGTACACCTCGGGGTCGCCCGGCTCCTGCTCGGCCTCGACGGACAGGCCGGCCAGCGAGAGCACGCCCTGGACGTCGAACCCACTTCCTACCTCGTAGACGCCGGGATTCTGAACCCCGCCCCAGACGTAGACGCGCGTCGTGGGCTCCCCCGGACGGGCGTTCACGTAGTACCCGCCCGTCGTAGCCTCGCGACCCTCGACGCGCCCGATCGTCTGGGCGAGGGCGGGGGGGGCGGCGAGGGCCGCGGCCAAAACGAGCGCCGTGAGGGCGGGGCGGAGTAGCATGGATTAGGCAGCGGGAGAGCCGTAAGCGTAGTCGCTCCCGTAGCGGCTCGCGTACTTGCTCTTGTAGCCGTACGACTTGGCAATGTCGAACCCGTTGAGGACCGACCCGATCACGCTCGCCCCCACGCCGCGAAGAGCCTCCAGCGCCGCCTCTACGTCGTGGTCGTTCGTCTGGCCCGCCCGGCACACGACCACCGTCGCGTCGCACTGCGTCGAGAGGAGCGCGGAGTCGGTCGCCGCGAGGACAGGCGGGGTGTCGAAGACGACCACGTCGAACTGGTCGCGGAGGTCCTCGATCACGTCGCGCATCCGCTTCGAACCCAAGAGCTCGGACGTGTTGGGGACGAGCTTGCCGGCCGGGAGCAGCCAGAGGTCGTCGGCCACCTCGGGGAGCGAGGCCACGTCGACCGGCCCGCTCTCGAACAGGTGCTGGACGAGGCCGGGCTCGCGCGGCACGCCGAACTTCTTGTGCGCGGTCGGCTTGCGGAGGTCGGCGTCGACGAGCAGCACGCGCCGCCCCGCTTGGGCGAGAACCACGGCGAGGTTCGCCGCCGTCGTGCTCTTCCCCTCCGACGGGTTCGAGCTCGTGACGAGGACCGTCTTGACGACCACATCGGGCCGGCTAAACTGGACCGCCGTGCGGAGCGCCCGGTACGCCTCGCTGGCCGCGGCCATCGGGTTGAGGAGCGAGACGAGGTGCGCGTCGACCTCGCGGCCTCCGACGTCCACCGCCTCCTTTCCTCCGAAGTCGCGCTGGATCAAGTCCGTCGTGCTCGGGATTGTCGCGAGGACGGGGGCACCGAGCGCCTTGAGGTCGTCCGGCCGGTGGATCCGGTGATCGAGGCGAACCTTCCCCACAGCGACGACGCACCCGATGACGAGCCCGAGGAGCCCCCCCAGCGCCACGTTGCGGAGCCGGTGGGGCGCAAACGGGTACGCCGCGACAAAGGCGGGGCGAATGACCTGGGCGTAGCCTAGCTGCGACTCCTCAGCCAGCCGGGCCTCCTGGAGGCTCACTTCGAGCCCACCGTAGAGCTGCTCCCGGGCCTCCCGCTCGCGCTCGAGCTGAGCGAGTGCGACAAGCTGCTCTGGGACCCGGCTGAGCTCGCCCTCGTAGTCGCTCAGCCGTGCCGCGAGTTGGTCGCGCTGCGCGATCGCCTCGTCGAGCGACACACGCTCGTCGGCCATCCGCGAGCGGAGCTCAGCGGCCCGCTCGAACCCTGAGCGCTGGTCGCCCGGGCCGGTCGCCGTCGCCAGCGACTGGTCCGTGAGCCGCTCCGAGATCTCGCGGATCCGGTCGCGCGCCAGGCCGACCTCGCGGCGGAGCTGCAAGACGCGCTCGCCCGGCGCGGCCGACTCGCGGAGCCGGGGGTTCTCAGAGTAGAATGTGTCGAGGTCGCCTTGGAGCTCGACGAGCCGCTCCTGCGCCGCCTCAAGCTCGGCATCAAGGCCCGATCCAAGCCGGCCGGCCAGGTTCGGCTCGATCCGCTGGAGCTCCTCTTCGAGCGCAGAGATCGATGCCCGTCGCGTTTCGACCTCAATTCCGGCCTCGTCACGCTGAGCCTGGAGGTCGGCAATCCGTTCGACGATCCGGCTCGACTCCTCGTCAAGAGCAATGCCTCCCTCGGTCTCTAGGTAGCGGCGGACGGCGGCGTCCGCGTCCTTGAGCCGGTCCTCCTGCGTGGCCACCTGCCGCTCGAGGTACTCTCGCGACTCAGTAATCCCGGACCGGCTCGACTCCTGCGTCCGGTCCTGGAAGGCGGCCGCGTAGAGGTTGGCGACGAAAGCAGCCTCCTCGGGGTCCGTGCTCTCCACCCCGACACGGATGGCGTCGGCGTCGGGCTCTTCGAGCTCGCTCGTCACGTACTCCCCCTGGAGCCGGAACGCGACCTCCCGAGCCGAGGGCGGGGCGGCGTCGCCGTCGGCCGGTTCTAAGATCGTGAGCGGCCGGTCGGTCCCCGGGATCCGCTTCTGCTGGAGGAGCCGCTCGGCGACCGAGAGCGCGAGCGGGTACGACTGCCGGAGCACGAGGAGCTCGTTGCTCAGGTTGCGCTCGCTCCCGAACGCACCGCCGCCGACGGCGTTGGGGAGCTTCGGGAGGATCGCTCCAAAGTCTCCCTCTTTTTTCTGGACCAGGAGGACGGCGTAGGAGCTGTACCGCGAGGGCGTGACTAGGCTGTAGACCCCGGCCAGTACAACGCCGATGAGGAACGCCCCCAGGACGATCCACTTGCCCCGAAGGAGGACGTCGAGCAGCCCGCGGAGGTCGACCCCGTCGTCGCCCCGGGCGTAGAACGGTTCCTCGACCGGGAGCCGTGCTCCCGGCGCGAGGTCGGCCGGCGCGATCTTGTGGGGGGGCAGCGACATGGAGACGATCGAGGGCCTTAGCAGAGACCCGGGGGCGGGGCGGCCAAGGTAGAGGACACGGTGACTTCCCTACGGGGACTCCTCCGCCAAGAGTATGTGCAGTCTCCGGGGACTCCGCGCGCCCCGCTCCGCCCCGCCCGCCCCGCCCGTTCTTTCGCCCCGCCCCGCCCCGCCCCGCCCCGCCCCGCCCCGCCTGTGCGCCTCGCCGTCCTCTCCGACATCCACGCCAACGCGGCCGCTCTCACAGCGGCCCTCGCCGAGGTCGACCGCCGGGGGGCCGACGCCGTGGTGTGCCTGGGCGACGTCGTCGGGTACGGCCCGGACCCCGGCGTGTGCGTCGACCTCGTGCGCGCGCGGTCGGCAGCGACCGTCCTCGGCAACCACGACGCGGCCTTCGCCGACGACGCGGAGCTCGCACGGCTCCCCCGCGACGGGCAGACGGCGATCCGCCTCCACCGCGAGCTCCTGAGCCCGGACCAAGCCGCGTGGCTAGCGGGCCTGCCGCTCGTGGACATGTACGAGGGGACGACCCTCGTCCACGCCGCCCCGCTGGAGCCGGCTCTGTGGACCCGGCTCGACGCGTTCGACGCCGTCCGCAACCAGTTCGCGGCGTTCGACACGGCCGTCTGCTTTGTCGGTCACTCGCACGTGCCGGCCGTCGTCTCCGACACCGTCGGGGCGTTCAAGGTGCGGCCGGGCCGGCGCTACCTCATCAACGTGGGGAGCGTGGGGCAGCCGCGCGACGGCGACCCGCGGCTGTCGTTCGGGCTCTTCGACACGGACGCGTTCACGTACGAGAACGTCCGGGCGCACTACGACGTGGCGCGGACCGTGGCGCGGGTCCGCGAGCGGGGCCTCCCCGAGAGCCTCGGCCAACGGCTCGTCCGAGGCGCCTGAGCAGAGGGCAGCCCGCGCCGCCTCCACCCCGCCCGACTGTCCTACGGGATGCGGCGGAGCTCGACGCGGTCGGCGTCGTCGGGGTCGAGGCCGAGGACGTCGGCCGCAGCCGCCGAGAGCTCGACGAGATAAGACTGACTGACCGGGCCGCGGTCGGTGACGCGGACGAACGTGCTCCGGCCGGTCGCCGGGTTCGTCACGAGGAGGACCGATCCCAGCGGGACCTCGCGGTGGCTCGCCGTAAAGGCTTCGGGGTCGTAGGGCTCGCCGCTCTCGGTCCGCCGCCCCGCCATGACGTCGGGGTAGACGAGGGCGAGGCCCTCGGCGAACGGCGGCGGGAGCGCGCGGCGGGAGGCCTCGGCCGGGTCGACGGGCCGGGTCAGGTACACGGCCGTGCCCGGCGCGAGCGGGGCGGTCGTGAGCGCGTTGCCGGCCGCGAGCTCGTCGACCGAGAGCCCGAGCGAGGCGGCGATCGAGTACAACGTCTCGCCGGGCTCGGCAAAGTGGACGAGGTCGGCCGGGACCGTCGTCTCGTTCACCGACCACGGGCGGGCGGTCCCAAAGCGGACCGGCTCGACAGGCGCCGCCCCGCCCGGAACGACGGCCGCCCCGCCCGAGGCGACCGCCCCGCCCGGAGCGGCGGCGGTCGAGGCGGCCGCCCCGTCCCCCAGGGCGAGGCGCTGGCCGACCTGGATCTGGTCGCCCTCGATCCCGTTGAGCCGCCGGAGCTCGTCGACCGTCGTGTCGTAGCGGAGGGCGATGCGGAACAGGGACTCGCCGGGCTCGACCACGTGGACGCCAGCGGCCGGAGCGGCGGCCGCGACCGCGGGCGGGGCGGCCGCGACCGCGGGCGGGGCGGCCGTCGGGAGCCGCGGCGGGGTCGCCGCCGGCTGGGGCATGGGGCGGGGCGGCGGACCGGCCTGGGCAGGCGCGCCGTCGGCCACGCGAAGCCGCTGGCCCACCGAGATGGCGTCGCCTTCGAGCCCGTTGAGCTCGCGGAGGCGCTCGACAGTCAGCCCGTACGACCGCGAGATGCGGAACAGGGTCTCGCCGGGCTCGACGACGTGGACGCCCGCCGTTTGCGCAGACGCGCCGAGCGGGGCGAGGAGGACAGCCGCGAGCGCGAGCCAGGTGCGTGTGTGCGTCATCTAGTCGTCGAATCCCAGGCCCTCGGCCTCGAGGAGAGCGCCCTGAAGCTCGGCCCGGGCATGGGGGTCGCCCGCGGCGGTCGCCACGGCGATGCCGGCGCGGAGCGTGGCGCGGGCGTCGTCGTCGCGGCCGAGGGCGCGGTAGAGCGCGCCGAGGTGGTAGTAGGTCCCGACGTAGTCGGCGTGCTCGCGGACGAGCCCCTCGTAGTAGCCCAGCGCCTCGTCGGTCTCGCCCCGCCCCGCGTGCTCCTGGGCGAGCGCGAACCGCGTGAACGGGTCGTCGGGGTCGTCCTGGAGGAAGGTGCGGAGGGCGGCGAGACGGTCCATGCCCGAAGATAGCGGCCGCGCCGGGGCGGGGCGGCGTTGTGCCCTCGCCCGCCGCGCCGTCACCACGAGCCGCCCGCACCGCCCCCGCCGCCGAAGCCGCCGCCGAAGCCGCCGAACCCGCCGCCTCCCCCGAAGCCGCCGCCGCCGAACCCGCCCCCGCCGCCGAAGCCGCCACCCCCGAACCCTCCGCCGAAGCCCGGAAGCACGATGATCCCCGGCCCGCTCCGCCGCCGCCGCCCCGCCCCGCCCGAGCCGCGCGACGACGGGGGCGGCCCCTTCCGCGACGAGATCACCACGAGGACGATGAACAGGACGAACAGGAAGCAGAGGACCGACTGGATGGCTCCGCCGTCGCCGCTCGGCTCCCGCGCCGTGGGCGCCGCGAACTGGCCCGACAGCGCGGACGCGATGGCGTCCGTCGCCGCGTCGATGCCGGCGTAGAACGCGCCCTGGCGGAACCGGGGGACGATCACGTTGCGGACGATGTCGGACGAGATCGCGTCCGTGAGCGCCGTCTCCGCCCCGTACCCCGTCGCGATAAACACGTCGCGGTCCTCGACGGCCACGAGCAGGACCACGCCGTCGTCCTCGCCGGCCCGCCCGACGCCCCACGCTCGCAGGACGTCCGTCGCGTAGTCCGCCGGCGCCACCCCGCCCGTCGTCGGCACGGCGACGACGGCGATCTGGCTCCCCGACGACTCGGCGAACGCGGTCAGCTTCCGCTCCAGGGCTTCGGCCTCCCCGCCCGAGAGCACGCCCGCAAAGTCGTTGACGAGGCGGGGCGGCGTCGGCCGCGCGGGGATGTCGTACCGGGCCTCGTAGGGCCGCCCGTTCTGCGCGCTGGCGGCGGCCGCCGCGAAAAGGACGACGGCGAATGCGAGACGGCGGATCACGGGCGGGGCGGGGTGGCGGACGAGGAGCGGTGGGCGGCGAGCCGGACCGGCCCTGCGGGCACAGCGGCCGAGGTTGGACCGCGGCGTGGCGGAGAGCGCGGTGCTCGTCAAGCCTCACGAGGGCGAGCAGCAGAGCGAGGGCGGGGCGGCGCGAGGTGAGCCGCCCGGAGGCGCTCTAGAACTGCACCTCCGGGGGACGCTCGGCGCCCTCGGTCGCCTCGAACGGCGTCCGGCGGTCGACGCCGGCGATCCCGGCGACGAGGTTGGACGGGAACGAGCGGACGCGGCCGTTGAGGTCGGCGACGGCCTGGTTATAGTCGATCCGCTCGGTCCGAATCCGGTTCTCGATCCCTTCGAGCTGGCTCTGAAGGCGGAGGAAGCCTTCGTTGGCCTGGAGCTGCGGGTACGCCTCCGACACGGCGAGGAGCCGCCCGAGCGAGGCCCCGAGCGCCGTCTGCGCCTCCTGGTAGCGCGCGAGCGCGGCAGGGTCGTCGAGGTCGTCGGGCGACACCTGGATCGACGTCGCCCGGCTCCGCGCCTCGATCACGTCCTGGAGCGTCTCGCTCTCAAAGTCGGCCTGGCCCTGGACCGTGTTGACGAGGTTGGGGACGAGGTCGGCCCGGCTCTGGTAGGCGGCCTCGACGTCGGCCCAGGCGCCGGCGACCTGCTCGTCCTCCTGGACGAGGCTGTTGTACGTGCCGCAGCCGGCGCAGCCGGCGAAACCGACGAGCAGGACGACGACGAGGAGGGCGATGGCTCCGGTGCTTCTCATGGCGGGGCGGTCGGGGGCAGGTGGGCAGAGCGCCTTCCTACGCAGTCCCGTCCAAAAGGATGCTCCCCTCCGGCACGACCCCGCCCCGCCCCGGCTAGAAGAGCGCGGGGCGGGGCGGCGATCGCGGGCGGGGCCGCAGCACCGCCTACAAACCAGCGCGGACGCCCCACTGGGGAGCGCCCGCGAAACGTACCGGCAAACACCGCGGGGCTACATCCCGGACCCGGTGGGGCGAGCGCCCGCCCCGCCCATCGCGGTCATCGGCCGCATCATGGCGTCGCGTCGGGCCGAGTAGAACCCGGCGTCCACGAGGCCCAGGCGGTCCGTGGCCTGCTGCCGAGCGGCGGCGTCGAACCCGCGCCGGCTCATGCCGCGGACGGTGCCCAGCTCGCGCTGGTACTGGTCCCGCTGGCGGCGGAGGGAGATCAGGTCGCGGGCGGCGTCGGAGCGCGCGTCGCCCGTGGCCCGGTCGTAGCGGCCGCGGAGGTCGCCGATCTGGTCGTCGTACTGGTCGAGGCGGTCGGACGCCGTGCGGAGGTAGGCGCTGCGGTTCGGGGCCGACGACAGCTGCGAGCGGTACACGTTGCCGGCGAGCTCGTCGTAGCGGCGGCCGTAGTCCTGGCGCATCCGCTGGGCGGCCTCGGGGTCCGACATCGCGGCGTCCGACGAGCCGAAGTCGGTGCGGAGCTCGTCGTAGGACCGGCGGAGATCGTCGTAATCCGCCCGCGTCTCGTCGTCCGCCGAGCGGCCGAGCACGTCGAGGTCCTGACCGAGCCGGTCCAGGTCGGACTCGTACGACGCCCGGTAGTCGTCCATCATGCCGGTCTGGTCCATCATCCCGGTCTGGGACGTCTGGGGCGGGGTGGTCGTCGGGGGCGTCTGGGCCACCGCCGGCACAGCGATGAGGCCGGCCGCGAGGAGGAGAAAGCGTTTCATAAGGGTGGGGGAAGGGAAAAGCCCTTGTACCCGCGCGGCCGCCCGCCTGGGTCCGCCGCCGCGCACGTTCCGGCCCCGCCCGACGGCGCCCCGGGCGCCCCGCCTGTGGCCTGCCTCGTCCCTCTCCCCACCCCGCCCCGGCGGAACCGCGCACGCGGGGCGGGGCGGTCGCCACCCCGCCCGCTCGTCCTCAGTACAGCCCGACCGGGTCCACGTCGAGGTTGACGCGGTGGCCGCCGGGCGCCCCGACGCGGTCGCGGACCGCGCGCACGACGGCGGCGAGCACCGACGGCGGGAGCGTCCGCGGGGCCTTGACCAGCAGGTGGTACCGCCACCACTTTTTGACGCGGCCGACGAGGGCGGGGGCCGGGCCGAGCACCTCGACGCCGGCCACCTTCTGCGCCTCCTGCCCGAGCGCCACGCCCCACCGCTCGGCGAGCGCCTCGGTCGACCGCTGCTCCGGCCCCTTCACCTCGACGCCGACCAGCCGGCCGTACGGCGGGTAGCCCAGCGCCAGCCGCTCGGCCATCTCGACGTGCGCGAACCCGTGGAAGTCGTGGGCGAGCGCGAACCGGATGGCCGCGTGGTCCGGGTTCCGCGTTTGCAGCAGCACCTCGCCCTGGAGCTCGTGCCGCCCCGCCCGCCCCGCCACCTGGGCCAAGAGCTGGAACGTCCGCTCGGACGCGCGGAAGTCGGGCAGGAGCATGCCCGTGTCGGCGTCGACCACGCCGACGAGCGTGACGCGCGGGAAGTCGAGGCCCTTGGCGACCATCTGCGTGCCCAGCAGGATGTCGGCGTCGCCCCGCCCGAAGCGGTCGAGGATCTTGCGGTGGGCGCCCTTGCGGCTCGTCGTGTCGAGGTCCATGCGGAGCACGCGGGCCTCGGGGAAGACCTCGGCGATCTCCTCCTCGACGCGCTGCGTGCCCTGCCCGAGCAGGCGGAGGTCGCGCTCGCCGCACTCGGGGCACGCGGGCTGGAGCCGCTCCGTCAGCCCGCAGTAGTGACAGCGGAGCTGGTCCGAGAGCTTCCCGTAGCGGTCGCGGTGGACGGTCAGCGAGACGGCGCAGTCGGTGCACGTGGGCGTCCACCCGCAGTCCTCGCACGTGACCACGGGCGCGTAGCCGCGCCGGTTCTGGAGGAGGATCGTCTGCTCGCCCCGCCCCAGTCGCGCCTCGATCGCGAGTCGGAGGTCGTGGCTGAGGGCGCCCTTTAGCCGGCGGACCTGCTTTTCGCGGCCCAGGTCGATCACGCGGACCGGCGGGAGCGGGGCGGGCGCGTGCGTCGTGCCGTCGGGGCCGCGGACCGGCACGCGGTCGGGCATCTCGAGCCGCGTGTACTTGCCCGCGTTCGCGTTCGCGACCGACTCCAGCGACGGCGTCGCGCTGCCCAGCACGCAGACCGCGCCGGCCCGGTGCGCCCGCATCACGGCCACGTCGCGGGCGTGGTAGCGCGGGGCGGGGTCGAACTGCTTGTAGCTCGCCTCGTGCTCCTCGTCGACCACGATCACGCCGAGGTTGTCGAGCGGGGCGAAGACGGCCGAGCGCGGGCCGATGACGATGGGGTAGCGGCCGTCGCGGATGCGCGTCCACGCGTCGAGCCGCTCGCCCGGGCTCATCCGGCTGTGGAGGACGGCCACGGCGTCGCCGAACGGCGCCCGGAAGCGGCGGACGGTCTGCGGCGTGAGCGCGATCTCGGGGACGAGCACGATGGCCGTCTTCCCCTTGTCCAGCGCCGCCCGCAGCGCGCGGAGGTAGACCTCGGTCTTGCCGCTCCCGGTCACGCCGTGGAGCAGGAACGTCCCGCCCCGCCCCGCCCGGATCGCGCCCGCGATGGCGTCGGTCGCCGCCTCCTGGGCGGGGTGGAGGTCGACGGGCGGGGCGGCCTCGGGGGCCGGCCCGTCGAGGCCGTCGGCGCGGCGCTCGACCTCGGCGTCGAAGGCCTCGACCAGCCCGCGCGCCTCCAGGCTCTTGACCGTCGACGACGTGGCGCCGGTCGCGGCGAACGCCTCGGCTTGCACCGCCCCGCCCTCGCCGACGCCGGCGAGGTGCTCCAGGAGCGCCGTCTGCCGGGCGCCGCGGACCGTCCTGCTGTTGCCGCCCGCGGGCGGGGTGGCGAGGCGGAGGTGGCGGGCGGTCTTGGCGCGCGCCCGCGCCTCCTGGACCTCGTCATCGAGGCGGACGGCGCCGGCGGCCTCCAGGCGCCGCAGGAGGTTCTGGGGGACCGTCTTGCGCCCGAGCACGCCGGCCACCTGGGCGACGGGCAACCCGGCCCCGTTCCGCTCCTGGAGCGCGCGGAGCACCTTCCGCCCGCGCGGCTCGTCCCAGGCGTCGGGCGGGGCGAGGCCGTGGACGACGCGGCGGCTCTCGACGCCGGTCCCGCTCGGGAGCGCGGCTTTGAGCGCCTCGCCCCAGGTGCAGAGCGTGTAGTCGGCCACCCACTTCGTCAGCGCGAGCAGGTCGGCCGGCACGGCGGGGCGGGCGTCGAGGACGTCGTACAGCGGCTTGAGCTTGGGGGCCGTCTCCGGGTCCAGGTCGTCGTCGCCGAAGCGCTCGACCACGACGCCCGTGAGCGTCCGCCGCCCAAACGGGACGACGACGCGGGCGCCGGCCACGGCCTCGGCGTCCATCTCGGGCGGCACGCGGTACGTGTAGACGCCGTCGACGGGCGTGAGCGGGACGACCTGGGCGAGCGGCGCGGCGGGCGGGGCGGGCATGGCCGCAAGCTAGCGGGCGGGGCGGGGGGATTGGGGGAGGGATTGGCGGATGCGGGGTGGAGGCGCGGCGCTCGGCGTCCGTCCCGCGCTCGGCGTCCGCCCCGCCCGCTCACAAGCGGAGGCGCACCAGCTCGCGGGCCGTCTCGTCGTCGAGACCGGGCGGGGCGGGGGGCACGCCGCGTAGGGCGGCCGGCACCTCAGCGCGCCGGCCCTGCCGGTCGAGCGCCCGCGCGAGGCCGACGCGCGCGCCCACGGCGTCCGGGTGGCCGGGCGGGTAGGCCGCGTCGAACCGCCGGGCGGCCTCGCGGAAGGCGGCTTCGGCGTCGGCGTCGCGGCCGGCGTCGTGGTAGAGGGCGCCGAGGAGTGCCCAGTCGACGCCGACCTCGACGTGGTCGTCGCCCAGGCTGGCGCGGTCGCGGGCGAGAGCGTCCTGGTAGTACCGCTCGGCGTCGGCGTAGCGGCCGCCGTCGTGGTACGCCGACCCGATGTTGACGAGCGCGATGGCCACGTAGGGGTGACTGTCGCCGAGCGTCGTGCGCCATGTGCCGAGGGCTGCGCGGTACTCGCGGAGCGCGCCGTCCAGGTCGCCCTGCTCCTGGGCGAGCGCGCCCAGGTTGTTCCGCACGGCGGCCACGTCGTCATGAGCTTCGCCGTGGTGCGTCCGGTAGACGGCGAGCGCGCGTCGGTAGAGGGCCTCGGCCTGGGCGGGGCGGCCCCGATCCTGCTCAACGACGGCGAGGCTGTTGAGCGTGAGCGCCGTGTGGAGGTGGTCCGGCCCGAGCGCCTGCTCTTTGATGCGGAGCGCCTCGCGGAGCGCACGGGCGCCCTCGTCAGGGCGCCCGAGATCGGCCCGGAGCACGCCGACGTTGTGGAGGTCGGTCGAGAGGTGGGCCGAGTCGCCGTCTGTGCGGCGCGCGTCGAGGACGAGCGCGTAGAGGCTGTCCGACGCCGCGAGGTCGCCCTGGAGCCGGAGCACGTTGGCGAGCCCGCCCAGCGCGTGGAGCCGGTTCTCGGGCGGGGCGGCCGCGAACGCCCGCCGGTAGACGCGCTCCGCACCGTCGTAGTCGCCCCGGATCTTGAGCACGCTGGCGAGCCCCAGGTGGGCCTCGGTCCAGAGCGGGGTGCCGGTTGGGGCAAGCGCGCCGGCGGCCCGGTACAGCGAGTCGGCGCGGCCGAAGTCGCCCAGGTTCCGGTGGATCCGGGCCAGCGCCACCTGGAGCCGCCCCCGCTCGCGCGGGTGGTCGGCGAACGCCGCGCGGACCTGGGCCGTCCCCCGGTCGAGGAGGTCGTAGACCGTCGCCGTGTCGCCGCGGGCTTCGAGCGGGTCGCCCTCCTCGAACAGGCCGATCAGGAAGTCGACCGTGGCGTCGGACGCCGCCCGCTCGGCCTCGGCCTCGGCGCGGGCGCTCGACAGGCGGAGCGTGTAGCCGGTCACGAGGGCGGCTACGAGCACGACGCCCGCTGCAGTCGCCGCCACGCCCTGCCGGTGGCGGCGGACGAACGACCGAGCGCGGTAGCTGACCGAGTCGGGCCGGGCCTCGACGGGGAGCCCGGCGAGGTGGCGTTCGAGGTCGCGCGCGAGCGCGGCCGGTCCGTCGTACCGGCGCTCGGGCTCTTTGCGGAGCGCCTTGAGCACGATCCGGTCGAGGTCGCCGCGGAGCCGGCGCCGGAGCCGGGCGGGGTCCGTCGACCGCGCGGCGGCCCGGGCCTCCGCCCCACCCTCGGCCGTGGTCACCGACGGCTCGGGCGGGGTGGCCTCCAGGACGGCCCGCTCGACGGCCGCCCGGGTCCGGCCGTCGGCGGCGTAGGGGCGCCGGCCCGTGAGGAGCTCGTAGAGCAGGGCGCCCAGCCCGTAGACGTCGGTCGCCGTCGTGGCGTCCTCGCCGCGGACCTGCTCGGGCGCCGCGTACTGCGGCGTCATCACGCGCCGGTCGGCGGCGGTCACGGGCGCCGTGAACGGGGCGGCCTCGTCGAGCAGCTTGGCGATCCCGAAGTCGAGGAGCTTGACGCGCCCCGCCCCGCCCCCAGAGGTCTCGCTTGCCGCCCCGCCCCCAGAGGCCGCGCCTGCCGAGTCCGCGCCCGGGGTCTCCTCGACGAGCACGTTCGACGGCTTGATGTCGCGGTGGACGACCAGCATCCGGTGGGCGTAAGCGACGGCCTGGCAGACCTCGCCGAACAGGGCGAGGCGCTCGGCGACGCCGAGCTGCCGGCGGTCGCAGTAGTCCGTGATCGGCTCGCCGCGGACGTAGCCTAGCGCGAGGTAGGGGCGCCCGTCCGACGCCGTGCCGCCGTCGAGGAGACGGGCGATGGCGGGGTGATCGAGCCGGGCGAGCACGTGGCGCTCGGCCCGGAACCGGGCGACGAGGTCGGGCGCGAGCCCGGGCCGCACCAGCTTGACGGCGGCCTCGGCGCGGTAGGCCCCGTCGGCCCGCTCGGCCCGCCACACCTCGCCCATCCCGCCCTCGCCGACGCGCTCGACGAGCCGCCACGGGCCGGCCCGCTCCGGCGGCGGGAGGGACAGGCCGTCGCCGTAGACGGGCACGCCGTCGCCCGCGTCGCCGTCGAGGTCGAGCAGTCGCTCGACCTCGGCGCGGAGCGCGGGGTCGGGGCCGCCGTCGGGAGCGCGGACCTCGCGGTCGAGGTACGCGCTCCGATCTTGCACGTCGATGTCGGCGGCGGCGTCGAACAGGCGGGACACCCGTCGCCAGCGGTCGGGGGTCATGGGGCCACAGTCAATTGCTAGAGTGTAAGGCTTTGGCGGCCGGGTCCTCCCGTGCACGTCGCGGGCACCGCCCCGCCCCCTGGCGCGGAACGGAGGACCATGCGGGATCGAGCGACGTCGGCACCGGCCACGAGGCAAACACGGGAGCCAACTCCCGCACGCGCACGTCCCGTTCCAGACGCCGCCATTCAGAAGCTAGCCTGCACCCTCTGGCGTGGTCAAAAAAGAGCGCCCGTTTGCCCCAGTTCACGGCCATGTCGCCGGGCGGGGCGAGCGCTGGAAAAGCCGCACCGCCTCGCCAGGAACCGTCTCCGCCCCGCCCTACGCCAGCGTCGAGATCGCGTCGGGCGGGGCGGCCCCGAGCTCGCCGCGGAGCCACGCCCGCGCGCGGCGCCAGTCGCGCGTGACGGTCGCCTCGGAGACGCCGAGCGCGGCGGCCGTCTCGTCGATCGAGAGCCCGCCGAAGACGCGGGACTCGACGACGCGGGCCGCCCGCTCGTCGAGCGCCGCCAGCCGCCGGAGCGCGCCGTCGACCGTCAGGATTTCCTCGATCTGGGGCTCGGTGAGGAGCGCCTCGGGCGGGGCGGCGTCGAGCGAGGCCGCCACCAGGCCGCCGCCCCGCTTGAGCGCCCGCTGCGACTCGGCGTAGCTCACGAGCACCTGCCGCATGGCCCGGCTGGCGACGCCGAGAAAGTGGCCGTGGCCCTCGAACGGGTCGGCCCCGGCGACTTTGAGGTACGCCTCGTGGACGATCGCCGTCGTGTTCAGCGTGTGGTTCCCGTGCCACCGCGCCCGGTGCGCCTTGGCGAGCCGGCGGAGGTCGTCGTAGAGCCGCCGCGTGAGGACGTCCGGCGTGCGGTCGGCGGCGCGCGAGTCGGCGCGGAGGGCGATGACGAGGTCGCGGGCTGGAGCGTCGACGTCCAGAACGGCGGGTTCCATCGGGACAGGGGTGGAACGCTCCAAAGTAGGGGCGGGCATCGGCATTCGGCATCAGGTGACTCCGCAGCTGTGGGCTGCCTGGGCGGGGCGGGCACGGGGGAGCTTCGGCGCCTCTCCCTCCTCCTCCCACGCATTCTGGCCCGACGTCGTGTCACGGCCCGCCCCGCCCCGCCCTTACGTCTCGAGAATCCCTACTGCACGGGGAAGTCGAAGTACGTGCCCGGGTGCGGCTCGCCGCGGAGCGAGAAGTGCCACCACTCCTTGGAGTAATTCTGGAACCCGCGCCGGCCCATGGCCGCCCGGAGCCGGTCGCGGTTGCGGCGGGCCTCGGCCGAGAGGCCCGGGCTGTCGGTGGCGGCGAGCGGCGAGAGGCAGTCGTAGGCCGTCCCCATATCGAGGTCGCCCTCGTCGAGCCGCTCGCCCCACGCGCCGTCGCACCGGGGGAGCGGGTCGGGCGGGGCGGGGAACGACGTGCGCACGGCGTCCTCGGCCGGGAGGCGGACGACCGTGAGGTCGACGGTCGAGCCCCGGCTGTGGCCGCTCCGGGTCGAGATGTAGCCGCGCGCGAAGAGCCACCCCTTCGGCTCCGTCGGGTAGAACGCCTCCTTCATCGTCGTGTCGCGGAGGCCGGTCCACCGGGCAAAGTGGCGGACGGCCGTCTGGGGCCGGTAGCAGTCGTAGACCTTGAGCCCGAGGTCCTGCCGCGCGAGGTCGTCGGCGACGGCGGCGAGCGCGTCGGCGGCCTCGCTCGTCAGAATGCACTCGGGGGCGTCGTAGCCGTCGATCGGCTCGCCGACGAAGTTGAACGCCGTCGTGTACCGGATTTCCTGGGCCACGCTGGGCGCCACGTCGCGGAGGCGCACGAACCCGTCCGGCAGCGGCGGCCGGGCCGCCGTGTCACGCCGGGCCGTCCCCACGTCCGCCGCCCCGCCCCGCTTCGACTCCAGCGACACGAGGGCGACGTCCGCCTCGGGCGGGGTGGCCGCCGCCCCGCCCCCGTCGGCGGGCGGGGCGGGCGTGGGGCCGCACGCGGCGAGGAGCGCGACGAGGAGCGCGGCGAGCGGGGCGGGGCGGGCGCTCAGGGGCGGGGGCATCGGGACACCGGGCGGGGACGGCGGGTAAGCTATCGCTCCGAACGCTCCGCCCCGCCCGCCCATGCCCCTCCCCCTCCCCGAGTACGACGACCTCGACGCCACGGGCCTCGCCGCCCTGGCCCGCCGCGGCGACGTTTCGGCGGCCGAGCTCGCCGACGCCGCGCTCGCGCGGGCCGAGGCCCGTGACCTGGGCGCGTTCGCGCACCTCGATCCCGCCGCCGCCGTCCGCCGACGGGCGGAGGCCGCCCCGCCCGGGCCGTTCCAGGGCGTCCCGTTTGCCGTCAAGGACCTGGTACACCCGGTCGCCGGGATGCCGATGCGCGAGGGGTCCGACGCGCTCCGCCACCACGTGCCCACGACCGACGCCACGCTCGTCCAGCGCTACCGGGCGGCCGGGCTCGTGCTCCTGGGCAAGACCACGACGCCGGAGTTCGGGCTGATGGGCGTGACCGAGCCCGAGGCGTACGGCCCGACGCGGAACCCGTGGGCGCCGGACCGGACGCCCGGTGGATCGAGCGGGGGCGCCGCCGCCGCCGTCGCCGCGCGCGTGCTCCCGGCCGCCGACGCGTCCGACGGGGGCGGCTCGATCCGCATCCCCAGCGGGTACTCGGGGCTGTTCGGGCTCAAGCCCTCGCGCGGGCGCGTCCCCGACGGCCCGACCGTGGGCGAGGTGTGGCACGGGGCGAACGCGAGCCTCCCCGTCACGCGGACGGTCCGCGATGCGGCCGCTTTCCTCGACGCCGTCGCCGGCCCGTCCCCGGGCGACCCCGTCGCGCTCCCCCGCCCCGCCCGCCCGTTCGCCGACGCCGTCGGCGAGGACCCGGGGCGGCTCCGGGTCGGGTTTTCCGTGCGGTCGCCGCTGGGAACTGACGTCGACCCGGCGTGCGTCGAGGCCGTCGAGGACGCCGCGGCGCTCCTCGCCGAGCTCGGACACGACGTCGAGGAGGCCGCGCCCGAGGTCGACGGGCGCGCGCTCGCCCGGAGCTACTTCATGATGTACTTCGGGCAGGTCGCCGCCTCCGTCCGCCGCGCCGAGGCGATCGCGCCCGGCGCCCGGCGGCGCGTCGAGCCGGTCACGCGGCTCTTGGCCGAGGTTGGCGAGCGCGTCTCGGCCGCCGAGTACGCCGCGTCGCTCGACGGGTGGAACGTCTACGCCCGCGCCGTCGGCCGCTTCCACGAACGGTACGACCTCTACCTCACGCCGACGACGGCCGTGCTCGCGCCGCACGTCGGGGCGCAGGCGCCGACGGCCACCGAGCGCCTCCTCGCCGGGGCCGCGGCGCGGGCGCGGGCGGGGCGGCTCCTGCTCAAGAGCGGGTTCGTCGAGCAGCTCGTCATCGAGCGGCTCGCGGACACGCCGTTTACGCAGCTGGCCAACCTCGCGGGCCTCCCCGCCATGTCGGTCCCGCTCACTCAGACCGCCCCGCTCCCGGGCGCCCCGCGCGGGCTCCCGGTCGGCGTCCAGTTCGTGGGCCGCCCGGCGAGCGAGGCCGGGCTCCTCCGGCTCGCGGCCCAGCTCGAGGCCGCGCGCCCGTGGGCCGACCGCCGCCCCGCCCTCGTGGGCTGACGCCGCCCCGCCCGTCCCGTTACGCGGGGGCGGGGTGGGAGCGCAACGCACCGACGCGAGGTTGGCTCGGTCCGTGACGCGTGACGTTGCTTCTGGGGGCTCCCTCACGCACCACGAACCACGCGTCCGCTCACGCGCGGCCCCGCCTCGCGCGCCGCCCCGCCCCTCACGCGCGGCGCAGTCGTCGGGGGCGGGGCGGGGCGGCGCAGACCGTAGCTTCTGCGGCCCGCCACCCCGCCCCCTGGGACCGCCTCATGTCCACGCCCCTCGTTACGATCGCCGCCGTCGTCGTGCTCGGCATTGGCGCGCAGTGGGTCGCGTGGCGGACCCGGCTGCCGTCGATCCTCCTGCTCCTCGCCGCCGGCTTCCTGGCCGGGCCGGTCACCGGATTTCTGCCGCAGGAGGCGCTTCAGGGCGAGTGGCTGTTCCCGTTCGTCTCGCTGGCCGTCGGGATCATCCTGTTCGAGGGCGGGCTCACGCTCCGGTTCGACGAGTTCCGCGAGGTGGGCCGGTCGGTCATCAACCTCATCACGATCGGCGTGGGCGTGACGGGCGTGCTCGGCGCCGTCGGCGCCCACTACCTCGCTGGGTTCTCGTGGGAGGTGGCGATCGTGCTCGGCGCGCTCCTGACCGTCACCGGCCCGACGGTCGTGCTCCCGCTGCTCCGCCAGGTCCGCCCGGCGGGGCGCGTGGGGACGATCGCGAAGTGGGAGGGGATCACGATCGACCCCATCGGGGCCATCCTCGCCGTCCTCGTCTTGGAGACCGTCATCCTGCTCCGCGAGCCGGCCGAGGCCGTCGTGGGCGAGCACGCGAGCCCGTGGAGCGCGCTCGCGACCGGGATCGCTTACGAGGTCGTGGTCGGCGTGGGCGTGGCGGCGCTCTCGGCGGGCCTGCTCATCCTGCTCCTCCGCCGCCGCCTCGTGCCCGACTGGCTCCAGAACCCGGTGGCGCTCATGGTGGTCATCGCCGCGTTCGCGATCTCGAACGCGCTCCAGGAGGAGGCCGGGCTCCTCGAGGCGACGCTGCTGGGCATCTTCATGGCGAACCAGAAGTACGTCTCGGTCCGCCGGATCGTCGAGTTCAAGGAGGACCTCCGCGTGCTCCTCATCTCGCTCTTGTTCATCGTGCTCTCGGCCCGGCTCGACCCCTCGGCGTTCGAGGTCATGCTGGCGCCGGGGCCGCTCCTGTTCCTCGGCGCGCTCATGCTCGTCGTGCGCCCGCTCGCCGTCGTGCTCTCCAGCCTCGGCACCGGCCTGACGTGGAAGGAGCAGGCGTTCCTGTCGTGGCTGGCCCCGCGCGGGATCGTGGCGGCGGCGGTCGCGAGCCTGTTCGCGTTCCGGCTCGAGGAGTTCTTCCCCGAGGAGGCCGCCCTCATCGTCCCCGTCGTGTTCCTCATCATCGTGGGGACCGTCGCCGTCTACGGCCTGACGATCTCGCCGGTGGCGCGGGCGCTGGGGCTGGCGCTCCCGAACCCGCAGGGCATCCTGTTCGTGGGCGCCCAGCCGTGGGTTCGCCGCGTGGCCAAGGCGCTCCAGGACCTGGGCGTGCGGACGCTCCTTATCGACGCCAACGCGCGGAACGTGCGGCTCGCGGTCCGGGCGGGGCTCCCGGCCAAGCGGGCCAACGTACTCGCCGAGGGCGTCATCGACGACCTCGACCTGAGCGGGCTCGGGCGGCTCCTGGCCGTCACCCCGAACGATGAGGTCAACTCGCTGGCGGCCCTCCACTTTGGCGAGGTGTTCGAGTCCAACGAGGTGTTCCAGATCCCGGTCCGCTCCGACGGCCCGCAGAGCGCGGCCACCGAGATCCCGCGCCACCTCCGCGGGCGCCCGCTGTTCTCGACCGACGCGACCTACACGTCGCTCGACGAGCGGTTCGACGCGGGCGCCGAGATCCGCGTGCTCCGGCTCGCCGACGGCGGGGCGGGGTGGCTCCGCGAGGCGTCGGACGACGGGGCGTTCACGCCGCTGTTCGTGGTCCGCGGCGAGAAGGTCCGGGTCTACGCCGAGGACGCCGACATCACGCCGCAGCCGGGCGACGCGCTCGTGGCGCTCGTCGACCCCGACCCGGAGTCGGAGGCCCTGTGGCGCGACGCCATGGACGGCGCCGACCTCCACACGCCGGCCGCGGACGACCGGACGCCGTCGAACGCGGCGACCCCGCCGCCCGTCGCCCCGCCCGGCAACGGCCAGTCCGGCGCGCCGGCCACCCCGCCCCGAGCGTAGGCGGCGAGCAGCGGGCGGGGCGGTCGTTGGGCCGCCCCGCCCGACGACGGGCATCCGTAGGGATACGACGCGTCGTGTCCAATGTGGGCGGACCACCTATCGGGCGGGGCGGTCTTCGACAGCGCCGCCCCGCCCCGCGCTGCCCGACGACATCCCCGCCCCGCCCGGCGGTGGGCGGGGCGGCCGCATCGCCCGGCACCCCGCCCCGCCCGGCGCGTCCAACGCGCTCCCCCACCCCGCCCCGCCCGTGCGCATCGCCCTCTGCCAGATCAATCCGACCGTCGGCGACCTCGCCGGGAACGTCCGGCGCGTGCTCCGCGACGCCCGGCGCGCGGCCGAGGCCGGGGCCGAGCTCGCCGTCTTCCCCGAGCTGTGCGTGACGGGGTACCCGCCGCAGGACCTCCTCGACCGGCCGGCGTTCCTGGACGACGTGGACGGCGCCGTCACCCTGCTCGCGCGCGAGGCGCCGGACGGGCTCGCGCTCCTCGTCGGCGCGCCGGTGCGGAACGAGACTCCCGTCGGGAAGCGGCTGTTCAACTCGGCCCTGCTCCTCGCGGGCGGGGCGGTGCAGGACGCCGTCTCGAAGACGCTGCTCCCGACGTACGACGTGTTCGACGAGGTCCGCTACTTCGAGCCGTGCCCCGAGCGCCGCGTGATCGAGCACGGCGGCGTGCGGCTGGGGGTCCACCTGTGCGAGGACATGTGGAACCACTCCGGCGGAGCCGACGGGGAGCAGGTGCCCTACCACCTCTACGCCGCCGACCCCATCGCCGAGCTGGCCGCGCTCGGCGTGGACCTGTTCGTGAACCTCTCGGCGAGCCCCTACGCGGCGGGCAAGCCGGCCGAGCGGCGGCAGATCATCCGCGAGAGCTGCCGCGAGCACGGCGTCCCGTTCGTCTACGTGAACCAGGTCGGCGCCAACACCGAGCTGATCTTCGACGGCGGCAGCCAGGTGCAGTCGGCCGCGGGCGGGGTGCTGTGGCACGCGCCGCTCTTCGAGGAGGCCTTCCACGTGTGGGACACCGAGGCGCCGGGCGGGGCGGTGGAGGTGCCCGTTGAAAGCCGTGAGGCCGGCGGAGCCAACACGGTGGCCGAAGTCCACGACGCGCTCGTGCTCGGCGTCCGTGACTACGTGGCCAAGACGGGGCCGGGCGTGTTCGACAAGGCGCTCGTCGGGCTCTCGGGCGGGATCGACTCGGCGGTCACGTGCGCGATCGCCGTCGCGGCGCTCGGCGCCGACCGCGTGGTGGGCGTGACGATGCCCTCGGCGTACTCGTCGTCGGGCTCGGTCGACGACAGCCGGGCGCTGGCCGAGAACCTGGGCATCGCGTTCCACGAGGTCCCGATCCGCCCCGCCGTCGACGCCTTCGGCGCGATGCTCGCCCCGCTCTTCGAGGGGACCGAGGACGGCGTGGCCGAGGAGAACGTGCAGGCCCGGGCGCGGGGCGTCACGCTCATGGCGATCTCGAACAAGTTCGACCACCTCCTGCTCACGACCGGCAACAAGTCCGAGGTGGCCGTCGGCTACTCGACGCTCTACGGCGACATGGCGGGCGGGCTGGCCGTCCTCGCCGACGTGTTCAAGACCGACGTGTACCGGCTCGCCGAGCACGTCAACGCGCGGGCGGGGCGGGACGTGATCCCGCGGAGCACGATTACAAAGCCGCCGTCGGCCGAGCTCCGCCCGGGGCAGACGGACCAGGACTCGCTGCCGCCGTACGACGTGCTCGACGCGGTCCTCGTCCGCTACGTCGAGGGGCACGCCTCGCCCGCAGCGATCGCGGCCGAGACCGGCTTCGATCGGGCGCTCGTGGACCGCGTCGCGCGCCTGGTGGACCGGAGCGAGTACAAGCGGCGGCAGGCGGCGCCGGGGCTCCGCGTGAGCCCGAAGGCGTTCGGGAGCGGGCGGCGCCTCCCCATCGTCATGCAGCGCACGCGCGTGACGGAGCGGGGCGCGGCGGAGCGCGTCGAGGGCGCCCCGGCGGCGGTGGGCGTCGACGCCTAGCCGCCCCGCCCCAAACGAGGCGGTGCCGCCGGAGCCCGCCGCCCCGCCCGACCCATGACCACGACCGACACCGACATGGACCTCTTCAACATTACCCGGCTCGACCACGTCGCCTCGTGGTGGGTCCGCCTCCAGCGCGATGGCGAGAAGATCGACCGGCGGTTCCGCGACCGTGACCACGGCGGCACGGACGGGGCGCTCGCGGCGGCCCAGGCGTGGCGTGAGGCTCAGATCGAACGGCTCGGCCCCACCCCGCCCTCCAAAGCGTCGCACATGCTCACGCCCGAGGCGCGGCGCCGGAACCGGCGGGCCGTGACCCAGACCGGCGTGACCGGCATCGGCGTGACGGTCAAGGAGTTCTCGGCCTCGAGCGTCCCCTACGTCACCGCGTACTGGATCGACGGGGCGGGGCGGCGCCGGCAGACGTCGTTCTCGGCCGGCCGCCACGGCGTCGACGGCGCGCTCCGCCTAGCCGCAAAGGCCCGGGCGCAGACGACGGAGTGGCACGGCGAGCCGGCCCGGACGGCGGACGAGCTCTACGAGGCCGCCGAGGCCCGCGTCCGCGAGCTGGTCGAGGCGGCGTAGGGCAAAGTCAAAGGGCGGGGCGGGGCGGCCCGCCTCACACCGTCTCCGGCGCCCGCCGGCGGACGGCGAGCAGGACGGCCGCGACGGCGAGCGCCGGTCCCCACACCCACAGGACCTCGCTCGCCAGCACCTCCAGACCGCGCGCGCTGACGAACCCGTCGATCCCGATCGGCGACACCTCGATGGGACGCCACGGGAAGAACAGCCGGTCGTTCGAGAACGGGGCCAGCAGGGCCACGCCGTGCCCGCCGTCCGTCAGCATGTCGAGGAGGCCGTGCGAGGCCGTCGCGGCGAAAAAGTAGGCGCCCAACGCCGCCCGGTGAGCCGACCGGCGGAAGAACACGGCGACGACCACGGCGGCGAGGATCGCCGCGAACACGAGGGAGTGCGAAAACCCGCGGTGGCCGAGCGGGTGCTCGTACGGGATGCCGAGCCGGAAGGCGAGCACGTCCAGGTCTGGGACGACCCCGCAGGCGGCGCCGAGCGCCCATAGCCGGAGCGGGCGGACGGTCCGCTGGACGGACGGGCCGAGCGCGAGCGCGGCGACAGCGTGGGTAAAAACGGTGGGCACGGCGTCGGAGGGGGAGCCCCAAAAGTACGGATCGGGCGGGGCGGCTGAGCCCGGCAATCGCGCCCCGCCCCGCCCGTTGGGACCGCCTGCACCGCTCCGTTTGTGTTGCCCGCCCCGCCCGTGCGCCTCGTTGTCGTCCTGCTCGTCGTGTCGGCCCTCGTTGGAGCCGCCCCGCCGGCGCTCGCACAGGGCGAAGCGCCCGCGCCGGGCGGGGCGGGCGACCCCGTCCTCTTCGTCCACGGCCTGTCCTACTCCGACCTCGCGTGGCGCGACGTGGCGACGGCGCTCGCGGCCGACGGCTACGGCCTCCCCTACACGATCCACGCCGACCTCAACGCGAGCGAGCGGACGGACGCGGCGAGCGACGTCGTCGTATCCGAGATCGTCCCCACGCGGCGCCGGCCCGACCGGACGCCGGTCGCGGTCGGGGGCGGGGCGGCGGAGCGCGTCGACTCGCGCCTGTTCTTCGTCAACTTCGAGGCCGTCGCCGACACGGCCGCCGGCACGCTCGCGCCGTACGCGCGGCGCGGGGCGGGGCGGTCCGAGAGCAACGAGTCGGGCGTGGTCAAGCAGGGGGCGGCGCTCGGGCGGGCCGTCCGCGCGGTGCTCGCCGCCACGGGCGCCGAGCGCGTCGTGCTCGTCGGGCAGTCGATGGGCGGGCTCGCCGTCCGCGAGTACCTCCAGCGCCGCGACGCCGACGGCCGCCCACGGTGGTGGGCCGAGCCCGACCGGCCGGACGGCCACCGCGTCTCGGCGGCCGTGACGTATGGGACGCCGCACCAGGGGAGCAACCTCGGCGCCGGGCTCTGCGACGGCGAGGGCGGCGGCTCGCTCCTCAGCGTGCTGACCGAGGCGTTCGCCGGCGCGCGCACCGAGGCCATCCGCGACCTCCGCGCCGTCTACCCGTGCTCGGCGCTCGGCGCCGGCCGCTACCTCTACGGCGGCGACGAGGCCGACACGGACGAGTTCGAGGACTTCGACGTCGACGCCGACGGCGCCGTGGGCGGGGCGGTCGTCGGGATCAACGCGGGCGACCCGGGCCTGCCGTACGCCGTCGACAACCCGGCCATGCCGCTCCCGCCGGACGTCGAGTACGTCTACGTCGTGGGCAGCGTGTTCGGGCTGGGCACGGACCTCGTGGTCGAGGCCTCGCGGCAGGTCCTCCAGCGCCGCGACGGCGCCCGCCCCGCCCTCGCGCCCGAGGGCGCCCGCCGCGTGGTGACGGGCCGGCCGCACCTCCAGCAGACGCGCGACGTCCAGACGATCCGCGAGGTGCTGGCGTCGCTGGGCGGCTGAGGGCGGGGCGGCGCGCCTCCAGAACCGCCCCGCTCCGGCCGCCCCGCCCCGCTCAGGCGTCGCCGAAGACCTCGGCGAACTCCGCCCGCTGCGCCTCCCCGCCCAGCATCAGGAGCTCCGCGCCCGGCGCGAGCACGGTGTCGGCCGAGAGGTCCGTCGCGGCCTCGTCGCCGTGGTGAAGCGCGATCACGCTCAGCCCCGTCCGCGCCCCGATCTCCGTCTGGGCCAGCGTCTTGCCGCGGAGCGACCGGGGCACCGGGACCGAGAACAGGTCGACGTCCTCGCCCAGCACCACGAGCTCGCGGCCCTTGAGCACCGAGAGGACGGCGCGGGTCCCCAGCGTCGCGTAGCTGAGCACGAAGTCGGCCCCGGCCCGGTGGATGGACTCGAGGTTCCGGTCGTACGTGATCCGGCTGACGATGCGGAGGTCCGGGTTCAGCTTCCGGCAGTACGACGCGAGGTAGATGTTCATCGCGTCGTCGTTGGTCGTGAGCAGGACCGACGGGGCCTCCAGGATGCCGGCCTCGCAGAGCCGGTCGTAGTCGGCCGCGTCGCCGGCGACGACGCGGCCGCACTCGGGCGCCAGCCGCGCGCACAGCTCGGGCTCGCGCTCGACGAGGTTGACCGGCACCCCGCGCCGCCGGAGCGACCGGACCGCCGCCGCCCCGACGCGGCCCCCGCCGATGACGACGACGGGGTTCGGGTTCACGCTGTAGATGACGAGGAGGTCGTCGAGGGCCTCGAACTGGGCCTCGGTCCCGATCACGGCCAGCACGCTCGCGTCCGTGAGCGGCGTCTCGGGCCGGGCGGGGTGGAGGTGCCCGCGCTCCCAGACCCCGACGATGCTCACGCCCGAGACCTCGCGGAGCCGGGTCTCCCGGACCGTCCGGTTCGCGAGCGGCGTCCGGTGGACCGGGAGCTCGGCGACGAGGAGGTCCTCGTAGTGGCCGATGGGGTGCGACCGGGCGTGGAGCGCGTTGACCCGGCTCGCGAGCTGCTCGCCCAGCCACTGCTTGAGCGGGAGGACGTGCGTGGCCCCGCTCAGTTCGAGCACGTCGACCGACTCCTGCGCGCTCGCGATCGCGACGACCGGCTCGTCGGGGGCCACTTCCCGGACCGTCAGGATGATGTTCGTGTTGACGGTGTCCTCGCGGTTGGCGAGGACGAGGCGGGCGCGGTCGAGCGCGAGCGCCTCGTACGTCGCCCGGCTGTCCACCCCGCCCGCGACCACGGAGACCCCGTCGAGGTAGAGCTCGGCGGCCGTCGTCGGGTCCTCTTCGAGGACGACGTACGGGACGCCCTCGCCCTCCAGCCGCCGGATGAGCCCAGGCGTGATGGAGTCGTAGGCGCAGATCACGACGTGCCCTGCCAGCCCCGGCGGCACGCGGCGCGGCGCCCGCATCTGGACCTGCGACTCCAGCCACGGCGCGTAGAAAAAGCGGATGAACGCGAACGGGAGGACGATGAGCAGCAGCAGGATCCCCGAGACGAGCACGAGGATGCTGAACAGGCGCCCCAGGTCGCTCTCGAACGTGATGTCGCCGAACCCGAGCGTGCTCATCACGGTCAGCGTCCAGTAAAACCCCGTGACCCACGAGTGCTCCTCGCCCTCGTGGAGCATGACGAAGTGGAACGTGATGGCGAAGACCACAACGACGGCGGCCACGAACGCGACCACCTTCATCAGCGACCGGACGTTGCGGCGGACCGACGTGTCGCGGAGGAAGTAGGAGAGGTGGGCGCCGACGGTCTTCATGCGTACCGGCTCGGGGGCTGCGGTGGGGCCGCCCCGCCCGGATCGGGCGGGGCGGGAAACGGCGGGTCGCCCCGGTGACAGGGCGCGCCACCCCGCCCGAGGGCGGCCGGGGGCGGGGCGGCTAGGGCGCGGCCGGGGCGGGGCGGTACGCGTCGGCGAGCGCGCGGATGCCGGCGGCCTCGCCGATGACCGTCAGCCGGTCGCCCGCTTCGAGGACCGTCGAGCCGCCGGGGACGGCGATCTGGCCCTCGCGGTGGACGAGCGCGACGAGCACGCCCGGCGGCAACGTCACGTCCTTTAGCGCCCGCCCGACGAGCTCGGCCGTCGGCCCTGCGGGGTCGACGGTGAGGCCGAGGTAGCGGTCGTTCTGGATGAGGACCTCCTTCAGGTCCTGCTCGGTCGCCGCGCGGCGCCACTCGCGCAGGAACGGCTCCTCGTCGATCCGGCTCGCGATGTTAGCGAGTGTTCGGAGGTGGCGGCCCGGGGGCTCCTCGGGGCTCAGCAGGAAGAACGCAGCGTAGACCCGCTCGTCGGCGTCGGGCCGCGCGTCGCCCGTCGTGTCGACGGACACGACGAGCCCGGGCCGGCTCCGCACCATGACCAGCTCGGGCCGGTCGACCTCGGGGAGCCGGAGGTGCGGGAGCGCCGCCCCGCCCGAGACCGGCGTCGAGCCCGTGCGCGAGCCGTCGAGGAAGCCCTGCACGATCCGGGCCGGCGAGAGCCGCGCGCGGTCGGCCAGGAGGACCGCCGCGTCGTGGGCCACGTCCTCGAACGACCGCTCCTCGTCGAGGTCGACGACGGCCGCGCGCGTGACGAGGTGCTCGAACGGGGTCTCGTCGGCCAGCCCCTTCTCCTTCAGGATCGTGCGGAGCTCGCCGTCGAGCCCCTCGTAGCGGCGCTGCCCGAGCCGCGCGAACAGGTGGTAGATGGCCCCCTCGCGCACGACCTCGGCGTTCGGACGGACGTACCGGACGTACCACGCGATGCCCACGAGCACGACGGCCAGCGACAGCTCGATCGCGAGCAGCCCCAGCTCGGCAATGAGGAAGATCGGGGCCACGACCCCCACGATCTGGACGTAGGGGTAGAGCGGGCTCCGGTAGCCCGGCACGTAGCTCGGGATCCGCGACTCCCGCATCACGATCACGGCCACGTTGAGGAGCCCGAAGACGAGAAGCTGGAAGGCGCTCGCGAGCTTGGCGATCCCCTCGACGTCGAGGGCCACGATGACGAAGATCATGAGCACCGACGTGAGTACGATGGCGGGGACCGGCGTCCCGAACCGCCCGAGCGTGGCCAGCCGCGGCGTGACGAGGTGGTCGCGGGCCATCGCGAGCGGGTACCGGCTGGCCGCGAGGATGCCCGCGTTCCCGGTCGAGGCGAACGCCGCGATCGCGGCGATCACGATCAAGAGGAGCCCCCAGCGACCGGGGAGCCAGTCGAAAAAGGCCTCGGCCGCCGTCGCGACGGGCGTTAGGTCGCTCCTGAGCTCGGACGGCTCGAGGACGGCGATCATGATGAACACGCCGACGCAGTAGATGGCCGTCGCCGTCGCGAGCGAGAGGAACATCCCGAGCGGGAGGTTCCGGTCGGGGTCCTGGACCTCCTCGGCGACCGACGCCACCTTCGTGAGCCCGGCGTACGACACGAACACGAGCCCGATCGTCGCGAGCAGCCCCTCGGCCCCGAACGGGAGGAACGGCGTGAACTGCCGCGACACCTCCGCCCCGCCCAGATCCACGACCGCGCCGATCCCCTGGACCACGAAGAACGAGAGGACCACGACGAGGATGGTCACGAAGACGCGCTGGAGCCCGCTGGTCTCTTTGGCCCCGAAGATGTTGAGGAGCGCGAACGCGACCGTCAGCCCCACGGCGAGCGCCTTGATGGGGATGTCCTCGACGAAAAAGACGAGGTAGGCCCCCATGCCGACGAGCGCGAACGCGCTCTTGAGGATGAGCGCGAGCCACGTCCCCAGCCCGCCGACGGTCCCGGCGAGCGGCCCCAGGCTCCGGTCGAGGAAGTAGTACGCCCCGCCCGCGCGCGGCATAGCCGTCGACAGCTCGGCGACGGAGAACATGGCGGGCAGGATGAGGACCCCGGCCAGGAAGTACGCGAGCACCGTCGCCGGTCCGGCCTTGGCCGTCGCGAGTCCGGGGAGCAGGAAGAACCCGGAGCTGAACATGGCCCCGGTGCTGATCGCGTAGACGTCGAACAGCGTGAGCGTCTTTTTGAGGCGGGCGGGCTCCGTGGACACAGGGGCGGGGTGGGCGAAGGCCGAACATACGGGATGGCCCGCCCGCCGCCCCGCCCCGGATCGCGCGGGCGGGGCGGGCGCCGAGGGCGGGGCGGAGCCGAGGGCGGGGCGGGCGCAGGCAACCACCCCGCCCGTGTTCAGCGGCTCCGGGCGGGGCGGTGCTGTGGGCGGGGCCAGTTCCCCTCCTGGACAGGAGGGGCTAGGGGTGGTGGACCGGGCGAGCGCCCGGCCCTACGCCAGCCCAGGCGTATCGTCGTGGGAGACGCCAACCACGGCACCCAATGGAGCGACAGCACAACAGGCCACGGCTAAAACCTGTCCGCCAGGATCTCCGAAACCATGCGACGCCTGCCGAACGAGCTCTGTGGCAGATGATTAAGGGGCGGCAACTGGAAGGGCGCAAGTTCCGTCGCCAGCACAGCGTCGGACGTTACGTGCTGGACTTCTACTGCCCTGCCGAGGGCCTCGCCGTCGAACTGGACGGAGCTGTTCACGCCGACCCTGCCCGCGCGGAACATGACGCAGCACGCCAGCGGGCGCTGGAAGCGTGGGGTATGCGCGCCCTCCGGTTCGAGAACCACAAAATCCTCCAGACGCCTGACGCTGTGCTGGAAGCGATCGCCGAGGCATTTTCTCCTGGTGGTGCTCGCCCGGTCCACCACCCCTAGCCCCTCCTGTCCAGGAGGGGAACTGAGCCGCCGCCCCGCCCCGCCCGCAGCGGGTACGAACGGGCGAGGCGGCGCGTACACTCCGGCATGCCCATCGACGCCGCCCGCCTGGAGGACTTTGCCGCCGCCGTCCGCCCCCGGATCGCGGGCAGCCTCCGTCTCGACGCCCTCAGCCGAGCGCTCTACGCCACCGACGCCTCGCTCTACCGCGAGCCCCCGCTCGGCGTCCTCGTGCCCCGCCACGCCGACGACGTCCAGGCGGCGCTGGAGGAGGCGGGGCGGTTCGGAGTCCCGGTCGTCGCGCGCGGGTCGGGCTCCAGCCTCGCCGGGAGCGCCGTCTCGGCCGGGCTCGTGGTCGACACGACCAAGCACCTCCGCGAGATCGTGGCGCTCGACGCCGAGGCGCGGACGGCGACCGTCCAGCCGGGCGTGGTCCTGGACGACCTCAACGCGGCGGCGCGCGCGCACGGCCTCCAGGTCGGGCCGGACCCGGCGTCGTCGAACCGGGCCACGATCGGCGGCATGCTGGGCACGAACGCGACCGGCACGCACTCCATCCAGTACGGCTCGGTCGTGGACTGGACCGAGTCGGCGCGGGCGCTCCTGGCCGACGGCACGCCGGTCTCGTTCGCCCCGCTCTCGCCCGAGGCGTGGGCGGCGAAAATGCGCGCGGGCGGGGCGGAGGGCGAGGTGTACCGGCGCCTCGACGCGCTCCTGAAGGTCCACGAGCAGGCCGTCCGCCGCGACACGCCGGAGCACTGGCGCCGCGCCGGCGGCTACCGCCTGGAGCGGATGTTCGAGGCGCCCGAAGTCGACCGCGGGCCGGGGCGACCGTGGAACGGCACGCGCAACGTCGCCGCCCTCCTCGCCGGCAGCGAGGGGACGCTCGGGATCGCAACCGAGATCACGCTGGGGCTCGTCGAGCGGCCGACGCACGCGGTCCTGGGCGTCGTCCACTACGCCACGCGGCGCGAGGCGCTCGAAGCCGTCGAGGGCATTTTGGAGACCGGCCCCACGGCCGTCGAGCTGTTCGACCGGATCGCGCTGGAGCGGGCGCTGAACGTGACCGAGTACGCCCCGAAGCTCCACTTCGTCCAGCGGAACGCGGACGGGAGCCTGCCGGCGGCGCTCCTCATCGTCGAGTACAGCGGCGGCTCGGATGCCGAGACGCGCGACGGGCTCGACCGCCTGCGCCGGCACTTGGGGGGCGGGGCGGTGATCACCGAGGCCTTGGAGGACGCGCACATGGCCGACGTCTACGCCGTGCGCAAGGTGGGGCTGGGGCTGGCGATGAGCGCGCGGCTGCCGGTCCAGGCCGCGGCGATCGTCGAGGACGCGGCCGTCCCGGTCCGCCACCTGCCGGCCTACATCCGCGAGATGGAAGAGGCCATGTCGGCCGAGAACGTCGACGCGGTCGTCTACGCGCACGCGAGCGCCGGCTGCCTCCACGTGCGCCCGTTCCTGGACCTCCGCCGCCCCGCCCAGGTCGAGGCGCTGGAGGCGATCGCGCGGGCGTCGATGACGCTCGCCAAAAAGTACGGCGGCGTCATCGCGTCGGAGCACGGCGACGGCCGCGCGCGCGGCGCGCTCGCCGAGGACTTCTACACGCCGGCCCTCTACGCGGCCTACCAGGCGACCAAGCGCGCGTTCGACCCCGACGGCCGCCTCAACCCGGGCAAGATCGTCGACGTGCCACCGCTGACCGAGGCGCTGCGGATGGGGCCGGACTACCACCCCGCCCGCGTCGAGACCGGCCTCGCGTTCCACGACCCGCGCGGCGTCGACGCCGGGTTCGCGTCGGCCGTCGAGGCGTGCAACGGGTCGGCCGTGTGCCGGAAGATCGGGGCGGGGACGATGTGCCCGCCGTTCATGGTCACGCGCGAGGAGAAGGACTCGACGCGCGGCCGCGCGAACGCCTTGCGCGAAGCGCTGACCGGCGACCTCGGCCGCCTGACCGGCCCCGAGGTCGCCGAGGCGCTCGACCTGTGCGTGTCGTGCAAGGCGTGCAAGTCCGAGTGCCCGGCGTCGGTGGACATGGCGGCGCTGAAGACGGCGTGGCAAGAGCAGAAGTGGAAGGAAGAGCGGCCCGGCGCGCGGACGCGCCTGTTCGCGCACCTCCCCGTCCTCGCGCGGCGCCTGGCCGGCCCGCTCGCGCACGTCGTCAACCGCGCGAACGCGAGCCCGCTGGCCCGCCCCGCCCTCGACCGGCTCGGGATCGCGCGCGAGCGGCCGCTGCCGTCGTTCGCCACGCGCCCGTTCTCGGCCGCGCGCGACCGCCCCGCCCCCGACGGCTCGCTCGGAGCGGACCCCGACGCCCCGCGCGTGGCCCTCTACGTCGACACGTTCGGGCGCTTCCAGGAGCCCGAGATCCCGCGCGCCGCGCTCCGCGTGCTCCAGGCCGCCGGCGCGCGCGTCGAGGTGCCGGCCTACCGCTGCTGCGGGCGGACGTACCTGTCGAAGGGGTTCGTCCCGCACGCGACGCGCCTCGCCCGGCGCCTGGTCGAGACCTACGCGCCCTACGCCGAGGGCGGGGTGGCGATCGTCGGCCTGGAGCCGTCGTGCGTCCTGACGCTCCGCGACGAGATCCCGCGGCTCCTCCAAGACGACCCGCGCGCCGCCGCCGTGGCAGCCGCGGCCATGACCTTCGAGGAGTGGTGCGCGGCGCACGCCGACCGCCTCGGCGCGCTCGACTGGCAGACGGCGGGCGGGGCGGCCGACGCGGCGCTCGTCCACGGCCACTGCCACCAGAAGGCGCTCTCGTCGATGGGCGCGAGCCGCGCGTGCCTCGGCGCCGCCGGCCTCGCCGTGACCGAGAGCGGGGCGGGGTGCTGCGGCGTTGCGGGCGCCTTCGGCTACGAGGCCGAGCACTACGCCGTCTCCGTCGCGATCGCCGAGGACCGGCTGGCCCCGGCCGTCCGCGCCGCCCCGCCCGAGGGCGTGGTCGTCGCGGCGGGGACGAGCTGCCGCGAGCAGATCGAGCACACCACGGGCCGCCGGGCGCTCCACCCCGCCCAGGCGCTCGCGGCGCGGCTGTAGGGCGGGGCGGCCTCGTAGCCGCGCCACCCCGCCCCGCTCAGTAGAGGAACGTGGTGAAGCCGGCCGAGAGGCCGTAGGTCGAGGAGTTGTCGTCGAACTCGAAGTCGAACGTCCGGTAGAACGCCTGGGCACGGAGGGCCACGTTCCGGGCGACGGGGATCGAGACGCCGGCGCCCAGACCGCCGCCGACGTTGAAGTTGCTATTCGTCCCGCCGCCGAGGCCGATCTCGGGAGCAAAGCTGATGCCCTCCGTCGTCACGCTCGACCGTTGGTAGGCCAGCGACACATCGGCCTCGACGAACGGGCGGATGCCGGGGCGCCCGCCCCCGACGTAGTAGGTCACGCTCGGGCCGACACCGAGCACGGTCGACGAGAACGTGGACTCCTGGAAGCCAGAGACGGTGTAGAAGGAGGACTCGGACCGTAGGTAGCTGAGCTGGAGGTCGACGCCCAGCGCGAGCCCGTCGGCCACGAACAGGCCGACGCGCGGGGCGACGGAGGCCGTGGTAAAGTCCCCCTGCCGCGCGAGCGACGCGGACCCGCCGAGCAGGCGGACGCCCCTCGCGGTCTGCGTCCACGTGGCCGGGTCGTCGGGGGCGGGGCGGGCGTCCGTCTGGGCGAGCGCGGGGGCGGCGAGGCCGAGGGCCAGGACCAGGGCGGGGAGGCGCATGGGAGCAGGGCGGGGTAGAAGAGTCGCCAAGCTCTGGCCGCCCCGCCCACGTCCGCCGCCCCCAACGACGTGCCCTGGCGGCGCCGACGCCGCATGGTGTCCGGCAGGGGACTCCTCCCCCGCCCCGCCCCCCGCCCCGCTCCACCCCGCCCCACGGACTCGGCCGACCCCGGCCGAGACCCGTCTGCCGAGCCGGAGACCGACGGAGACATGACGGCTTGGTGAATCCGCCGCGTTGAGCGCAGCCCGTCGGCGGTCGATACGTCTACGGGCACGCTCGCCCCCCCGCCCCGCCTCCATGTCCGCTCCGCGTCCCCCCGCCCCGCCCACCGAACCCATCGCCTGGAAGCAGGTGGCGTCGCTCGCGCTCATCGTCGCCGGCGTGTGGGCGCCGCTCGCGCTCGCGCTGCTCCTGGCGTAGAGGCCTGGTCGGGGGGATCAGCGCGCGGGCGGGGCGGTAGGGGACGCCCCTCACCACCCCGCCCTCTGGGTCCGCTCTGCTATGCCCGCTCGCCTCGGCCACCTCCGCCTCGACGTCAACGACCTCGACCGACAGACCGCGTTCTACACCGAAGCCTTGGGGCTCACGGTCCGCGAGCGGACGTCCGACGACGAGAGCCACTACGCCTTCCTCACAGACGACCAGCCGATTCCGGGCGGGGCGGACGACGGGATGCACCACCGGCTCGTCCTCCGCCAGTCGCGCGACGCGTCGAAGCAGACCCTCGGCGAGACCACGCGGCTCGACCACTTCGCGTGGGAGGTCGACGACGAGGCCGAGCTACTAACGTTCGTCGAGCGGCTCCGCGCGATGGGCGTGGAGACGGACCTCCAGGAGGCGCAGATCGCGTGGCAGTGCTACGTCCACGACCCCGAGGGCGTCAAGCTGGAGGTCTACTGCGACCGCCGCGCGCGGCCGGACGGGGCGCCGCTCTGGAAGGGCCGGCAGGAAGACCTGTCTGAGGACCGGCTGCGCGAAGCGGCGGCGCGGTAACACTGACGGCGCGGGCGGGGCGGCTCGCTGCCCGAACGCCGCGTAGAAATCCGTCCGCCCCGCCCGAGCAGGGCGGGTTGCCGTCGCTCCACCCCGCCCGCCCCGTTTCACCGTTGGGAGCGGGGCGGCTCCAGCAGGCGGGGCGGAGCGATCTTCCCCGCCCCCCTTACCGCCCCGCCCCGGGGCCTGCCCGTGTCCCGGTCCAGCGGCCTGCTCCTCCACGTCACGTCCCTGCCGTCGCCCTACGGCGTGGGCGACGTGGGTGACGGCGCGGCCCGGTTCGTCGACGCGCTCGCGGCGGCCGGCCAGCGCGTGTGGCAGGTGCTCCCGCTCGTGCCGCCCGGCGACGGCGACTCGCCCTACGCGAGCCCGTCGACGTTCGCGCTCAGCCCGCTCCTCATCAGCCCCGAGCGGCTGCGCGACGACGGGCTGCTCACGGACGCCGACCTGGCCGCCCCGCCCTCGCTCCCCGACGACCGGGTCGACTTTGCCGCCGCCCGCCAGTACAAAGAGGCGCTGCTCGCGTCGGCCTACGAGCGGTTCCAGGACGGGGCGGGCGGGGCGGCGCTGCGCGGCGCGTTCGAGGACTACGCCGAGCGCGAGGCGGCGTGGCTGGAGGACTACGCCCTGTTCGTGGCGATCAAGGCCGACCAGGGCGGGGCGGCGTGGACCGAGTGGCCCGCTGCCCTCGCGCACCGCGACGAGCGCGCGCTCGCCGAGGCCCGACGCCAGCACGCCGAGGCCGTCGACCGCGAGCGGTTCGACCAGTTCGTCGCCGAGCGCCAGTGGGCGGCCCTCCGCGAGCGGTGCCGGGCGGCCGGCGTCGAGGTCCTGGGCGACCTGCCGATCTACGTCGCCCTCGACAGCGCCGACGTGTGGGCTGACCGCGACCTTTTCGATCTGGACGAGGCGGGGCGGCCCCGCGAGGTCGCCGGCGTGCCGCCCGACTACTTTTCGGCGACGGGCCAGCGCTGGGGGAACCCGCTCTACCGCTGGGACCGGATGGCCGAGAACGGCTACCGCTGGTGGCGCCGGCGGCTTCGCCGGACACTCGCGCTCGTCGACCGCGTCCGCCTCGACCACTTCCGCGCGTTCGAGGCGTACTGGGCGATCCCCGCGAGCGAGGAAACGGCGGTCGAGGGGCGCTGGGTCGAGGGGCCGGGGAGCGCCCTTCTCGACGCGCTCGAAGCCGACGCCGGCCGCCCGCTCCCGATCGTGGCCGAGGACCTCGGCCTCATCACCGACGGCGTCCGCGACCTCATCGCGCGGCACGAATTGCCGGGCATGGCCGTGCTCCAGTTCGCGTTCGGCGGCGACGCGCAGAACGCGTACCTCCCCCACAACCACCGCCGCCGCCAGGTGGTCTACACCGGGACCCACGACAACGACACGACGGCGGGGTGGTGGGCGGCCGCCCCGCCCGAGGTCCGCGCCCACGTCGAGCGCTACCTCGGCCCGAGCGCCGAGTCTGTTCCGCGCCGCCTCGTGCGGGCCGCGTGGGCGTCGGTTGCCGACCTCGCCGTGGTTCCGGTCCAGGACATGCTCGGCTTGGGTTCGGACGCCCGGATGAACACACCGGGCGAGGCCGCGGGCAACTGGGCGTGGCGCCTCACGAGCGACCAGCTCGACGCGCTCCCGACCGAGTGGCTCCGCAACCTGACCGAGACGACGGGGCGGGGTGAGGGCGACGAGTG
>NZ_JAVRHT010000018.1:0-78004 GCF_031846415.1 Rubrivirga litoralis
CCCGTACGCGGACGCCGGGCGGGGCGGCGTTCCCCCGGTAGCTTGCCGCCGCCGGCACCCGCCCATGCTCACGCGCCTCCACCGCTCGCTGCTCAAGAGCCTGCCGCTCCCGTTCGCGGCGGCGCTCGTGACGCTGCTGTTCCTGCTGCTCATGCAGTTCCTCATCCGGTACCTCCCCGAGCTCGTCGGGCGGGGGCTGCCGTTCGGGGCGCTCGTCGAGCTCGTCGCGTACAGCCTGGCGTACATGCTCACGCTGGCCGTCCCCATGGCGTGGCTCATCGCGCTGCTGGCCGCGTTCGGGCAGCTGGGCGAGAGCCGGGCGTACCTCGTGGCCAAGAGCGCGGGCGTGTCGCTGCCGCGGCTGGCGTGGCCGGTGGCCGTGGCCGGGCTGCTGCTCACGGGCGGAATGATGGTCTTCAACAACCAGATGCTGCCCGAGGCCAACTACCGGATGAGCGGGCTGTGGCGCGACATCAAGGTGAGCCGGCCCGGGTTCGCGCTCACGCCGGGCGAGTTCTACACGGGCGTGAGCGGGTACGCCATCCGCGCCGACGCCATCCCGCCCGACTCGACGGGGCTCCTGGTCGGCGTGACCGTCTTCGAGTCGCGGTCGGCGGGCGGGGGCTCGGCGGTCCTCACGGCCGACCGCGCGCGGCTCCAGACGCAGTACGGCGGGCAGCGGCTGACGATGCTGCTCGAGGACGGCGAGGTCCACCACCGGCGCCCGGAGGGGACGGCCGACGCCTACGAGCGGCTCGCGTTCGGGCGCCACCGCATGGCGTTCGACCTCTCGTCGCTGGGCGGCTTCGAGCGCCGCGAGGCCGGCGGCGGCCGCACCGACCGCTCGATGCGCACGACCGACATGCTCGTCGTTCTCGACTCGCTGAACCGCCTCGTGGACGCCCGCCACGACTCGGTCCGCGCCGCGCTCGCACGGGGCGGGGCGGCCGCCGGCGACGTCACGCCGGACCTCCTCGTGCGGCCCACCGACCGCCCCGCCCTCGGCACGGTCGTGGTCGCGGGCGGGGCGGCGGACTCGGCCGCCGAGCGGGGCGGGGCGGCCGCGGACTCGCCGCCCGACTCGGCGGCCGTCGGCGCCGACCGCCCCGCCCTCTCCGGCCTGGGCGGGGCGGCGCGCGAGGCGGCCTACGACCTCGCGGCCGAGCGCGCCCGCGCCGTCCAGTACGCCGCCGGGGCGGCGGCGGCGGCGGCCTCGCTGGAGGGCCAGCAGGCCGACCGCTACCGGGTCGAGATCTACAAAAAGAACTCGATCGCGCTGGCGTGCCTCGTGTTCGTGCTCGTCGGCGTCCCGCTCGGGCTGTCGATCTCGCGGGCCGGCGTGGGTGTCGTGGCGGCACTCGCCGTGGGCGTGTTCCTGTTCTACTGGGTGTCGCTGGTCCTGGGCGAGAAGCTGGCCGACCGCGAGACGCTGCCGCCGGCGGTGGGGATGTGGGCGGCCAACGTCATCGTCGGCGCCCTCGGCGTCTACCTCGTGGCGCGCGAGACGCGCGACCCGGCGTGGCGCGACCCCATCCGCGCCCTGGCGGGGCGGTTCCGCCGGCGCGGCGGCTGAGCGGGCAGCGGGCGGTGCACCACCCCGCCCGCGACGCGGGGCAGATCGGACGCTGTAGGGGCGACCGGCGGCCGCCCGCGTGGGCGGCGCAGTGTGCGACGGCGGGATCGGGCGCCACGTCACGGGCGGGGCGGCGTCGTCCAGGACCGCCCCGCCCCCGCCGAGCGGCCGGCCTTACTTCTCCGCCCCGCCCGGCGCGATGAGGGAGGGCGGGGCGGCCGGGGGTGCCGAGCCGTCGCCGGAGACTGACGCCGTGCGCTTCGTCTCGCCCCGCCCGTCGCGCCGCTCCGCCCCGCCCGTGGCGAAGCGCTGCGCGAGCGCGCCCAGGTCGACGCCCGTGATGCCGCGGACGAGCTCCGGCGTCGTCGCCATGAGCTGCGCGACGGTGTCGGTCACGCGGCCGGCGCCGGCGCCCGAGCCCGTGTCCACGACCGTCAGCTTGTCGATGGACGCGAGCGGCTTCGAGACCTCGCGGGCCAGCTCGGGCATCATCTTGGCCAGCAGGTCAAGCACGGCGGCCTCGCCGTACTTCTCGAACGCGTCAGCCAGCTTTTCCTTGGCCTCGGCCTCGGCGAACCCGCGCTCGCGGATAACCTCGGCCTCGGCGAGACCCTCGGCGCGGGCGCCCTCGGCGCGGGCGCGGGCCTCGGCCTCGATCTCGAACTGGCGCGCCTCGGCCCGGCGCATCTGGCGGAGCTTGTCGGCCTCGGCCGCCTGCTCGACGGCGTAGCGGTCGGCGTCGGCCTTTTTCTTGACCTCGGAGTCGTACTGCTTTTCGCGCCGCTCGATCTCCAGCTTCTCGAGGTCCACCTCGCGCTGCTTCCGCACGAGCTCGACCTGCATCTGCTCCTCGACGACGGCCCGCTGGCTCGACGCCTCCTGGACCGAGTACGCGAGGTCGGCCGCGGCCTTGGCCGTGTCCTCGTCCTTCTTGAACGCGGCCACCTTCAGCTCGCGCTCCATCGTCGCCTCGGCCACGTTCGTGTCGCGGACGAGCTCGGCCTTCTGGCCCTCCTCGTCGGCGTTCGCCTTTTTGATGCGGGCGTCGCGCGTGGCCTCGGCCTCGGCGATGTCGGCGTCGCGCTTGATGGCCGCGATGCGCGGGCGGCCGAGCGCTTCGAGGTACCCGTTCTTGTCGCGGACGTCCTTGATCGTGAAGCTCACGATCTGGAGCCCCATCTTCTGCAGGTCGCGCGCGGCGACCGACTGGACCTCCTGGGCGAACTTGTCGCGGTTGCGGTAGACCTCCTCGACGGTCAGCGTACCGAGGATGGCGCGGAGGTGGCCTTCGAGCACCTCGCGGGCCTCGACGCGGAGCTCCTCGTCGGGCTTGCCCAGGAACTGCTCGGCGGCCGTCGCCACGTGCTCGACCGACGAGCCCACCTTGATCACGGCCACGCCGTCGGTCATGACCGGGACGCCCTCGGCCGTGTAAACCTCGGGCGTCATGACGTCGAGCTTGTGCGAGAGCAGCGAGAGGTGCTCCCGCTGCTGCACGATGGGGACGATGAACGCTCCGCCCCCACGGACGATCTTGACTTTCCGGGCGCTCTCGTCGGTCAAGACGTTTTTGCCGCCGAGCGCGGCGCCGGTGATGATCATGGCCTCGTCGGGCGAGACCGTCTTGTAGCGGCTCGCGACGAGCATCACGATGAGCACGACGGCGACGACGGGGAGGACGATCGCGAGGAGGGTCGGGTCCATGGGAGCTGGGGGTACTCGGTACGGGGTACAGGGTACGGGAGGCAGTACCGCGTACCCGGTACCCCGTACCTGCGCGTCAGCGCGTCTGGAGGCGGGGTGGAAGCGCCCGCTGCTCGGGCGACGTTTCGGTGTCAGTCCGGTCGAGCGGGGCGACGAGGAGCACGCCGTCGCGGCCCACCTCGACGACGACGACGGCCGTGCCCGACGCTATCGCGTCGCCCGAGAACGAGGCGGCCGTCTGGAACGTGGTGCTCGCCCCCATGCGGACGACGACCTCGCCGAAGCCGCCGGCCGGCACGCCCGTCGTCAGCTCGCCCGTCTTGCCGGCGTACTCGCGGACGGAGAACCCGGTCGAGTTCTCGCTCTGCTTCATCGGCCGCACGTAGGCCACGTGGAGCACGACGGCCGCGAGCACGGCGACGGCGGCGGCGGCGGCCACCTCGGGCACGGGCGCGAGGTCGGCGTAGGCGTCCAGGAGCAGGCCCGCCCCGCCGAACACGGTCACGCCGGCGACGCCCGAGAGCGGGTCGAAGGCGTCGACCGCGTCGAGCGCGTCGACGACCGCCTCCAGCGCCTCGCCGGCGAGGACGAGGAGGAGCGAGACGGCAAAGCCGCCGCCGAGGCAGTACCAGTAGAGCGTCGTCATGGACGCGCGGGCGGGGTGGCGAGTGGGGCAGCGCCGGCCTACGGGTCCGGCGTCCCCCTAGTTACGCACGCCGCCCCGCTCGGGGAACTCTTTTAGAGACCGACCTTCGGCGACCGACTGCGCGCCACCGCGCGCTACCCGTAGACCCGGTCGAGCACGTCGAGCGGGCGGGGCGGGGCGGTCCGGTGGAGGACGAGGAACGAGGCGAGGCAGGCGAGGCCGACGGCGGCGAGCGACCCCAGGCGGAGCAGGGACATGGGCGCGGAGGCGGGCGATGCACGCAGCTCCCCCAAACGTCAAGCCAAACAAGGGGAAGCGTCGCCGCCGCCGTCTTTAGCTGCCCGGACGGGGTCGCACGCGGGACAGCGGACCGCCCCGCCCGCCGAGCGGGGCGGCCACCGCCAGGGCGAGCCGGTGCGGTCGCGTTACGATCGACCCGGGCGGTCGTCGGTGTAGAACGGGTTGGCTGCGCCGCCGCCCGGGTCGGGGCGGTCCAGCCCCAGGTACATCCGGCTCATGCGGACGTAGTGCCGGGCGTTGGCGCGGTTGGCCTCCACCTCGTCGTCGGTCAGCGGCCGCACGACGCGGGCGGGGAGGCCGACGACCAGCGAGCGGGGCGGGACGACCACCCCGCCCGCTACGAGCGCCCCGGCCCCGACGATGCTCCCCGCTCCGATCACGGCGCCGTCGAGCACGACGGCGCCCATTCCGATGAGCACGCCGTCCTCGACTGTGCACCCGTGGACGACGGCGTTGTGGCCGACGGTCACGTCGGCCCCGATTCGGCACGGGTGCGTCCCGCGCGAGACGTGGACGGTCGCGTTGTCCTGGACGTTCGAGCCGGCCCCGACCTCAATCCAGTGGACGTCGCCGCGGAGCGAGGCGCCGTACCACACGCTGGCCCCGTCGCCCAGCGTGACGTCGCCGACGACGGCGGCGGTGTCGGCGACGAACACGGGCGACCCGAGGCGGGGGGAGCGGCCGAGGAAAGCGGAGGTCATGGGGACTGGGGACTGGGGACTGGGGACTGGGGACTGGGGACTGGGGACTGGGAAGGTGTGCGGCCGCCCCGCCCGGTGCAACCGGAGGAAGATCACCACCCCGCCCCGCGGCGCTGGCGTTCCGGGGGCGGGGTGGCTGCCAGAGTCAGGCGCCGACGCCGGGCCGCCCCGCCCTCGGCGCGCCGCCCTTCTCGGGGATGCCCCGACCGCGCGGACCGAACCGTGGGGGCGGGGTGGCGTACGCCCCTCCCCCTCTCCCACCCCGCCCGTCTGTGGCCGACATCGACCTGACCCGCCCGCACGACCTCGGCCTCGACGGCGCACGGCGTGCGGCCGACGCCGTCGCCGAGCGGCTCCGCCGGGAGTACGGCGTGACGGCGGAGTGGGAGGGCGACTCGATCCGCCTCGATGGACGGGGCGTCCGGGGCCGCCTCGACGCCCAGCCCACGGCCGTCCGCGTGACGGCCTCGCTCGGGCTCGCCGCCCGGCCGTTCCGCCGCGCCCTCCGGCGCGAGATCGAGCGTGAGCTCGACGCGTTCGCCCCCTCCGCCCCACCCCCGACCCCATGAACGCCACCGTCCGCCGGTTCGTCCTCGACCGCCTCTACCCGTCCGTCGTCGACGGCCTCCCGTCGCTGGGGACGCCCGCCGAGTTCGCCGCGAGCGCCCGCGCCCAAGGCGGCACGGTCGACGAGCAGGCCGACCGGCTCGTCCGCCGCCACGTCGCGCTCTCGAGCGCGGCCGGCTTCCTGAGCGGGCTCGGCGGGTGGATCACGCTCCCCGTCGTGCTCCCGGCCAACCTTGTCGGCGTGGCCTCGATCCAGATCCACATGGCCGCGTCGATCGCGGCGCTGGCCGGCCACGACCCGCGCCAGGGCGGGACCCGCCAGCGCGTGCTGGGGTGCCTCGTGGGCTCCACGCCCGCCGACCCCGCCCGCGACGCCGAGCAGGAGACGCTCGACCGCTTCGGGCTCAAGCTGGCCGAGCGCGGCCTGAACTTTGTCGTCTCGAACGCCGCGCGTGCGGCCAAGTGGGGCGCCAAAAAGGCGGCCACGCGGACCGTCCGGCGGCGGCTCCTCCGCGGCATCCCGCTCGTGGGCGGGGTGATCGGGGCGGCCTCCGACGGCTACGTGACGGCGAAGGTGGCGCAGGTGGCCCGCGAGGAGTTCCTCGGCGGCATCCCCGAGCCCAGCGGCCCCGACTTCCCCCCGTCCAGCGGCGACGGCCTCCCGGACGGCGTCGTCCCGGCGCCGACGGACCGCGAGACGACGCTCTAGCCCCTCGGGCGGGGCGGCCGCCCCGCCCCTACGAGCGCGCCGGGCGGGGCGGCTCCTTCTCCCTCTCTCTTCTCACCCCCTGATTTCTCCCTAATGGACACCATTCCCAACGAAACCGAAGCCGCTGAAGTCAGCGCCCTCGTCGACTCGCTCGAAGGCGGGCTCTTGCAGATCCCGCTGGCCAAGGCCATCAACCGGATCGACGACTGGCGGCGGAAAGTGACCGAGACGGAGCGCGAGGACCTCCAGCCGATCGCGGCCGGGCTCGGCGAACTCCACCAGTCGCTCGTCGGCGAGGGCGTCGACGGCGTCCGCATCGGCTCGATCTTGGTCCGCCTGGGCGAGCAGACCGAGGAGGCCGCTGGCAACGTGGCCCCGGCGACGACCGGCGACACCAACGAGGACCTCGTCAAGGGGCTCCAGCGGCTGGGCTCGCTCCTCCGCCACGCCGGCGCCGCCATGACCGGCGCTCCCTCCTCGACGACCAACGACCTCTAGACATGCGCGGATCGACACCCGACACCAACCGCGACACGCTCGACCAGACCGCGGCGGCCCTCGACGGGCCGATCACGAGCCTCACGCCGTCCGCCGCCCTCGGCATGGTCGACCTGTGGCGGACGGCCTGCCTGGACGCCGACGGCATGGACCTCAGCGGCGTCGCCGCCGGCCTCAGCGACCTCCGCGACCTCCTCTCGGGCGACTCGCTCGACGGCCGCGCCATCGCCGACACGCTCGCCGGCCTCGCCGACTCGACGCAGGCCGCCGCCGCGCAGGCCGACGACGACCGCCTCCGGCCCACGCTGGAGCGGCTCGCCACGAACCTCGGCCGCGCCGCGACGGCGCTCGGCGCCTAGCGCCCGCCGCCCCGCCCCGCGGCTGGACTGCGGGCGGGGCGGCCGCATCTTCTCTTCCCCCTTCTACTCTACCCTTCTCTACACTATGCCCACCGACCGACCGACCGACGACGGCATCTCGATTTTCAGCACGCTCGACGCCTTCAAGGACGGCCTCACAACGACCCTCTCCCGCTCTGCCGCCGCCGACGTGTGCCGCGGGTGGATGGAGAAGATCGAGGCCGCCGACCGCCCCGAGCTCAACGGCATCCGCGACGGGCTCCGCACGCTCGCCCGCCAGCTCGACGACCAGCAGGCCGAGGGGACGGCGACGGCCGCCGACATCGGCAACACGATGGAACGGCTCGGCGCCCACACCGCCGAGGCCGCCGGCACCGTCGACGAGGACCACCTCCGCGACCCGCTCCGCCGCCTCGGCGGCTACATCAAGGCGGCCGGCATCGCCCTCGGTGGCGGCTCGCGGCCGGACGAGATCCAGGGCATCTCGACCGAGCTCGAGCCCACGCCCGGCGACCCCGAGCTCCGCTCGGTCAACGAGGCGCCGGACCTGTCGAAGCAGGCCGCGGGCGGGGCGGGCACCAAGACGTCGAACGCCCGGCTGGCCGACGACGTCCACGACACGCGCGGCGACGAGACGCCAGGGACGGCGCTCAACCCGAAGTAGCGCTCCCCCGCCCCGCCCTCGGCGGCGGGACAGCAACGCGTGAGCGGGGCGGTCGGCGCGAGTCGGCCGCCCCGCCCGTCTGTCCGGGCTGCCCGCCGCCCCGCCCTCTACGGAGAGTCGACGTCTGGGGGCGGGGCGGCGTCCGCGCGGGCGATGGACACGACGGTCAGCGGCTCCTCCCCGCGCGGCGTCTTCAGCAGGCCCGTCTCGCCGACCGCCTTGCCGATGACGGCCCGGGCGATGGGGGCCGTGAACGCGACCGCCCCGCCCTGCGGCGAGCCGCCGCGCGCGGCCGCCTCGTCCACGCCGACGATCTCGAACGTGCGGCGGTCACCGTCGGCGCCCTCGACCTCGACGGCCGTCCCGAACCGGACGCGGTCGAGCGACACGCGCTCGGGGTCGACGATCTGGGCGGTCGCGATCCGCTCGACGAGCACTTTGAGCCGGCCCGTGACCCACTCCCGCTCGCGGGCGTCGGCGTCTTCTGTCCCCAGTGCGGCCCGCTCGGCCTCCAGGCCGGTCTTTTCGGCGCGGAGCGCGGCCAGCCCGGCCGGCGTGACGTAGTTGGGGACGCCCTGCGGGAGCGGCGGGCGGGGCGGGATGACGAGCGGCGCCTCGGGGGCGCCTTCCTTGACAAAGGCTCGGCTCATGGTGGGCGGGGTGGGTAACAACAAAAGCGGGGCGGCCCCCGAGAGGACCGCCCCGCCACGGGGTCAGACGTCTGAGCCCTACATGCTCATCCGGTTCGTCTCGTAGACGCTGTACTCGTTCTCGTCGAGCAGGCCGTCCGCGTTGGCGTCGTACGTGCCGAAGTCGGCGTCGCCGATCCCGGTGTTGTACTCGTCCTCGGAGATGAAGCCGTCCGTGTCGATGTCGTAGGTGGCGAAGCCGTCGCCGAGGACGTCGGCGTCCGGCTCACCGGGCTCGTCGATGATCTCGCCGTCGCCGATGACGTCGGCGCGGTCGCCGACCGGGGCGCCCTCCTCGTAGGCCTCCTCCGTCGGGCTGTCCGCGCAGGCGGCGAGGCCGATGGGGAGGGAAAGGGCAAGGGCTAGGGTGAATGCGCGCATGGGTGATGCGGGGGGGTGAAGAGTCCCGCTCTTACCTGAGCGTTCCCCCAGATGGTTCCCTACCCCTCTGCTGTTCGTTTTAACTCCGCGAGAGCCATGAGCGCTTCGATGGGCGTCATGCGGTCGGGGTCGAGGGCGCCGAGCCGGTCCAGGACGTCCGTCGCGATGGGGTCCGGGAGGTGGAGGGCGACCGGCGCCTCGGACGGGGCCGGCACCCCGCCGACCGCCGCTCGGGGCGGGGCGGGCACGCCGTCGCCGCCCGCGGGCGGGGCGGCGCCGCGGACGCCGACCTCGGCGGCCACGTCGTTCGCCTCGAGGTGGCGGAGCACGTCCTTGGCGCGCGCCACGACCTCGGGCGGGAGGCCCGCCATGCGCGCCACCTCGATCCCGTAGCTGTGGTCCGCCCCGCCCGGCACGAGCGTGCGCAGGAAGACGACGCGGCCGTCGTGCTCCTGAACGCGGACGCTGTAGCTCTGGACGCGCGCGAGCCGCTCCGAGAGCGCGTCGAGCTCGTGGTAGTGGGTCGCGAAGAGCGTACGCGCCGCCTTCTCCGGCGTCTCGTGGAGGTGCTCGACGATGGCCCAGGCCAGGCTCAGGCCGTCGAACGTGCTCGTGCCGCGGCCCACCTCGTCGAGCAGGATGAGCGAGCGCTCGGTCGCGTTGTTGAGGATGTTGGCCGTCTCGTTCATCTCGACGAGGAACGTCGACTCGCCGGCGGCCAGGTTGTCGGACGCGCCGACGCGCGTGAACAGCGCGTCGACCACGCCCACGCGCGCGCGCGCCGCCGGCACGAAGCACCCGACCTGGGCCAGCAGCACGACGAGCGCCGTCTGCCGCAGGACCACGCTCTTGCCGGCCATGTTCGGCCCGGTGATGAGGAGGACCTGCCCCGCCCCGCCCGCGTCTGCGCTCTTCTCGCCCGCCCCGCCCGCATCGGCCTCGACCGCCCCGCCGTCGCCCTCGGGCGGGGCGGCGTCGCTCGGGCGGGGCGGGGCGGCCAGGCGGACCGAGTTGGGGATGAACGCCTCGCCGGCCGGCAGCGCCTGCTCGACGACCGGGTGCCGCCCGTCGACGACGTCGAGCACGAGGGAGTCGTCCACCTGGGGGCGGGCGTACCCGTTCCGCTCGGCGACCTCGGCGAACGAGGCCAGCACGTCGAGGGCCGCGAGCGCGCGGGCATTTTCCTGGACCGGCTCGACGGCCTCGGCAACGGCGTCGCGGAGCTCGGTAAACAGCCGCGTCTCCAGGGCGACCGACTTTTCCTGCGCCGTCAGGATCGTCTCCTCGTACTCCTTGAGTTCGGGCGTGATGTAGCGCTCGGCGTTGACGAGCGTCTGCTTCCGCGTCCACTCGGGCGGGGCCTTGTCCTTGTGGGCGTTCGTGACTTCGAGGTAGTACCCGAACACCTTGTTGTAGCCCACCTTGAGGCTGGGGATGCCAGTCCGCTTCGACTCGCGCGCCTGGAGCGTGGTGAGGTACTCCTTGCCCGAGCCGGCCGTCTCGCGGAGCTCGTCGAGCTCGGCCGAGTAGCCGGCGCGGATCGCCCCGCCCGCGGCGAGCGTCGCCGGCGGCTCGTCGGCGAGGGCCGCCCCGATCTGGTCGGCCGTCTCGTCGCACGGCGTGAGGCGCTCGCGGAGGCGGCCCAGGAGCCCCGCGTCTTCCCCGCCCAGCGCGGCCTGGACAGCCGGCACGCGCCGGAGCGTGGCGCCCAGCGCCACGAGGTCGCGCGGCGTGGCGCGGGCCGTGCACACCTTCCCGCACAACCGCTCCAGGTCGCCCACGTGCCTCAACTCCTCGCGGACCGCCCGCCGCAGCCGGGGCGACGTGTAGAGGGCGTCGACGGCGTCCAGCCGGGCCGTGATGCGGCCGACGTCGCGGAGCGGGCGCACGAGCCACTGCCTCAAGAGCCGCCCACCCATCGGCGTGAGCGTCGCGTCGAGCACGCCGACGAGCGAGCCGTCGCGGCGGCCGTCCTGCATGGACGCCACGAGCTCCAGGTTCCGCTTGGTCGCCGGGTCGAGGGCGATGTGGTCCTCGGAGCGGTACCGCTGGAGCCGGCGGACGTGCGGGATGCGCCCCTTCTGCGTCTCGCCCAGGTAGTACAGCGCCGCGCCCGCCGCCGTCACGCCGACCGTCAGGTCGTCGACGCCGAACCCTTTGAGGCTGTGGGTCTGGAAGTGGCGGAGGAGCGTCTCGGTCGCGAAGTCGAGCCCGAACACCCAGTCCTCCTGCTTGGTGACGGCGAATGGCACCGCCCCGCCCTGGACGGCTCGGACGGCGTCGTGGAGCCGGTCCACGTGCCGCTTGTCGACGACGACCTCGGCCGGGGCCACGGTCTGCAAGAGCGAGCTCAGCCGCTCGGCGGGCGCTTCGGTCAGGTAGAACTCGCCCGTCGAGGCGTCGGCAAAGGCGAGCCCGACCGTGCCTGCGCCCTGGCCGCGCCGGCCAGACGGCTCGCCCCAGGCCACGGCGGCGAGGTAGGTCGAGCGCTTGGACTGCAAGAGCGGGTCGCGGAACGCGACGCCCGGCGTCACCACCTCGACCACGCCGCGCTTTACGATCTTGCGCGCGTACTTCGGGTCCTCCAGCTGCTCGCAGACGGCGACGCGGTGGCCGGCCTGGACCAGCTTGGGCAGGTGCTGGTCGAGCGCGTGGTGCGGGAAGCCCGCGAGCGGCGTGTCCTCGGCCGCCCCGTTCCCCCGCTTCGTCAGCGTGATCCCGAGCACGTCGGCGACGACGACGGCGTCGTCCTCGAACGTCTCGTAGAAGTCGCCCATGCGGAAGAGGAGGAGCGCGCCGGGGTGGCGGTCCTTGATCTTCCAGTACTGCCGCATGAGCGGCGTCTGCTTCTGGCGCGTCTGGTCCTTCTTGGACAGGAAGAGGTCGTTCTGCTCAGCCACGGTGCCCGGTTGTCGCGTGGGCCGCAAGCTAGCGGCGCCCGGTGCCGCCGTCGTGGCACGCCACCCCGCCCTCGCCGCACGGCGGGCGGGGCGGTCACCCAAACCGACGCCGCCCCGCCCGGAGCGGTCGGTCGGGGCGGTCGGGGCGGTCGGGGATTCTCCAACCCCTGTGCGCCCGCAGGGCTGTTAGGTTCTCCTCTGGCAACGTCCCACCCACTCCGTCATTCCCGCGCAGGCGGGAATCCAGGGGCGAGGGCGGGGCGTGGAGTACCCGCAGGACGGCTTCAGACGGGCGCGGCCGTCGGGGTTGAGATCCCCCGCTTCTCTAACGTAACGGCCCTGCCTGTGCGGCCGGGGGCGGGGCGGCTAGACGTTCTCGGTCTCCGGGATCGGGAACTGCCGGAACACATCGTCGCCCTCCCGGTCGATCGGGAGCGTGCCCAGCCGGTCGTACCGGCGGAGGTCGATCCAGCGGTGGCCCTCGGCGTAGAGCTCGTACCGCCGCTGGCGGAGAATCTCGTCGATCAGCGAGTCGCCGGCGTAGTCGCTGAGGGAGGCGTTGTTGCGGATCACGTTGACGTCCTGGACCGCCGCGGCGCGATCACCGAGTTGGGCGTTGGCCTCGGCGCGCAGCAGGACCAGTTCGGCGTTGCGGACAATCGGGATGGGCGAAACCGACGTCTCGTACACGTCTGTGTCGAACTTCGACGTGAGCCCGTCGAAGGTCCGGGCCGTCTCGCGCTCCTCGACCTTCGAGATCCGCGTGTCGCCGTCCTCGATGTCGTCGACGAACCCGGGCTGGGCGAGGACCCCCTCCCCGCCCCCGCCGAGCGCGAAGAAGAACGGGTTCTGCACGTCGCCGGCGCCGGTCGAGAACACGTGGTAGGCGCCGATCGTGAGCGGGGCCTCGCTGTCAATGAACGAGCCGTCGAGCGCGTCGAGCACGCCCTGCCAGTCCTCGCGGTAGGCGTCGACGCGGGCGGCGAGCGCCCGGTTGATCTGGCGGTACCCGGCGACCGTCTGCGGGACGTCCTGCCCGATCGTCGTCTCGAAGAAGAACTCCTCCGAGCCGGAGGCCAAGTTCTGCGCCCCCTCGTCGAAGAGCGCCGCGATCCGGTCGAGCGCCTCGTCGTACCCCACTACCTCGCCGGCCGCGTCCTCGCCCGGCTCGATAAACCGGATGCCGTTCTCGAACGTGAGGTTCAGGTTCAGGAGGTACTGGTACGCGATCCACGTCTGGGCGAACCCGCGGGCCGCCGACGTCTCGGCGTCCGGGAGCGTCTCGTTGGCGTCGAGCGCGACGAGCATCGTGTTCGCGTTCCGGATCGTCCGGTACCGCGAGATCCACGGGGTCAGGAGGTAGAACGTGTTGTTGTCGAGGACCGACGAGCCGCCGCCCAGGAGGTCCTGCGTCAGGCGCGGGTCGGACGGGCTGATCCGGTAGTACTCGCGGCCGATCACGCCGACGTCCGCCAGGTACGTCCCGAGCCCGGTCCGAGCCGAGGACTCGACGCCGACGGCGACGTTCGCGATGGCCGCCTCGGTCGGGTTGTTGAGGATGTCTTCGAGGGCCGGGCCGTTCGGGTTCGGCCGGTCGTTCACCTCGACGAGGTCGCAGCCCGAGGCCAGGACGGCGAGCGCGAGGGCGGCGGCGGCGGTGCGGGGGGAGATCATAGGACGCAGGAGGGGAGGAGAGCCGGGGGCGGGGCGGGCAACCCCAACGGGCACCTTAGAGGCCGACGCGGACGTGGACGTTGAACGTCCGCGACGACGGGAACGGGGCCACCTCGACGCCCGACGCGACCGGGCTGCTTCCGAAGTTGCTCACCTCGGGGTCGTAGCTCTTGTAAGGCGTGATCGTGAACAGGTTGTTGGCCGAGACCCCGACGCGGAGCGTCCGCAGGCCGCCGGCGAGCGGGCCGAACAGGGACGGGGCCACGTCGTAGTACAGGCCGACCTCGCGGAGCTTGAAGTACGACGCGTTCTGGACGAACCGGCGGGCGCCCGACGCGTCCAGCCGCTGGAGGCCGTCCGCCGTGCCGTCGCCGTCGTTGTCCTCGTCGAAGTCGGGGCTCGTGCCGAGGAGGTCCGAGAGGAGCTCGGTGAGGTTGATGTTGTCGCCCCCCTTTTTCCAGTGCCCAAACACAGTCAGGCGGAGGCGCCGGGCGATGGCGATGTCGTTGAAGAACGACATCTGGAAGTCTGGTGAGACGTCGCCGAGCGCGACGACCTCCCCGTCCTCGTCCGTCCCGACGATCTGGGTCGGGCTCCGGCCCTCCTCGATCCGAATCGACCCGAGCGTGTTCCCAAACCCGCCGCCGATGGCCTGGAACGGGGGCACGGTCAGCTCCGTGATCTCGGCGTCGTTGGCCCAGAAGCTGGTCCGCGAGATCCACTGGACGAGGTCGGTGCTCACGGGGACGAGGCTGAGCCCGAGCTCGACCCCGTTGTTCCGGAGCTGGCCCCCGTTGAACGTCTCGATCGTGAACCCGCTCGACGGCTCGACCTGGCGGTCGAGGATGAGGTTGTCGACGACCTTGGTGTAGGCCGTCGCTTCGAGGTTGACGCGGCCGCCGAAGAGCGTGAGGTCGAGGCCGCCCTCGAATTCCGTCGCCCGCTCAGGCTCGATGCCGGCGAACCCGCGCCGGCCCTCGAGCACGAGTCCGGCGTTGCTGGCGATCGTCGAGGTTCCGAACGTGGTGAACTTGGACCCGAACGGGGCCGTGTTCCCCGTCTGCCCGAACGCCGCGCGGAGCTTGAAGAGGTCGACCGCCCCGCCCTCGAGGACGCCCAGGTTCGTGAGGTTGAGCGCGAGCCCGGCCTTCGGGTAGGCGTAGTAATCGCTGACGTCGCCGTTGGCCGACGACCGCTCGACGCGGAGGCCCGCCGTCGCGATGACGGCGTCGCGGTAGCTGACCTCCTCCTGCGCGAAGAGCGCCCGGTCGTTCTGGAAAAAGCGGTTCTGGTTCGTCTGGATCGACGAGGCCAAGTTCAGGTTCTGCTGGTCCGGGATGAGCCCACGGGACACCGTGAGCACGTTGTCGAACTCCTGGTCGAACGCCGTGAGCCCGGCCTGCGTCGTGAACGAGAGGTCCCGGCCCTCGGGCGCGTAGGCGTGGACGGCGAGGAGTTGGACGTTCGTGTTGAGGTTCGTCGTCCGCCCCAGCGACGACGTCCCGGGCAGCTCGTCGTCGGGCTCGAACTGGAGCTGGACCGGGAACAGGTTGGCCTGGTCGAGCGCGTAGTAGTCGACGCCGCCGACGCCGATCAGCTGGAGCGACTGCGTCGCGCTCGTGAGCAGGTTCACGGTCGCCTTGCCCGACCCGAAAAAGCGGTTGTTCGTCTCCTCGATCGTCGCGAGGTCGCGGGTCTGGAGCGGGTTGGCCGCGTTGAACGGGTTGTCCGGGAACTCGCCGTCGGCGCCCGGCCGGAGGTCGACGAAGCTGGGCGTGGCGAGGAGCCCGACGCCGAACGTGGCCCCCGAGTTGTCGTTGCCGGTGATCCCGCGGTTGGCGACCGAACGGACGTAGTTGGCGTTGGCGTCGACCTCGAACAGGTCGCTCAGCCGGTGCGTCAGGTTGATCCGGCCCGACTGCTTCTCGTAGCCGGTCCCGGCGACGATCCCCTCGTCGTCCTTGACGATGCCGGAGACGTAGAACTGGGTCCGGTCGTTGCCGCCCGAGACCGAGAGGTTCGTCGTGAGGAGGAGCCCGTCGTTCCCGAACAGCTCCTCTTCGAGGTCGAAGGTCCGGCCGCCGGCGGCGTTGAACGCGGCGAGCCCGGCAGGGCCGTACGTGGCCTCGGCGGTCGCGGCGGTAAACTGGCGGCTCCCCAGCGTCCGCTGGATCGAGGCGACCCCGACCGTCTGCGAGAGCGAGACCTCCGTCCGACCCGCCGCCCCGCTCTTCGTGCGGATCACGACGACGCCGTTCGAGGCGCGGGCGCCGTAGATGGCGGCGGCCGACGGCCCTTTCAGGACCTCGATCGACTCGATGTCCTCGGCGGGGAGGTCGGCGATCCGGCTGACGGGGTTGTCCTGGCTCGAGGCGTTCCCGCCGCCCGACGCCTCCGAGACCGCGTTGGTCCCGTTCGAGACCGCGTCGTTCGACACGATCACGCCGTCGACGACGTAGAGCGGCTGGCTGTTGCCGTTGATCGTCGTGATCCCGCGGAGCCGGATGTTGATGCCGCCGCCGGGGGCGCCGGAGTTCGAGTTCACGACGGCCCCAGTGATCTTGCCGTTGAGCGCGCCGTCGAGCGTCTGCGGCGTCGTGACCTCGGAGAGCTCGCGGGCCGAGATGGTCTCGACCGAGATGGCCGAGTTCGACCGCTTCACCGACGTCCCGAGCCCGGTCACGACGACTTCGTCGAGCCCGAGGAGGTCCTCCTCGAGGGCCACGTCGACCACGGTCTGGCCGGGCTCGACGGTCACGGTCTCCGTCCGGTAGCCGACGAACGAGTACTCGAGCCGGCGCTGGCCCGGCGGCAACTCGATCTCGTACCCCCCGTCGACGTCGGTGCGGACGCCGATCGTCGAGGCGAGGACGACGACGGTCGCGCCGGGGATTGGCTGGCCGCTGGAAGCGTCGGTGACGGTCCCGCTCACGGTCTGAGCCGAGGCGAGGGCGGGGAGGAGCACGAAGGCCACCACGAGGGCGGCCCGGTTCGTAGAAAGGATCATGGAGAGTCGGCAGGTAAACCGAGAAATCAGGCGCTAGTCTACGCCATTTCTCCACGGCCGCGTCATCCGATTCCCCACCCCGCCCCGAACTGTCGAGATCGGCGGATGAATGGTCCTCCACCCCGCTCGATAGGTCGTCGCGGCCGGCGTGACCGTCACTGCACGGCCAACGGCGCTCCGGCCGCCGCCGGTGACGTTGCCGAGGTCGCCGGCTTAACGCCCGCCGTACGCGTCCGAGCCGCGGCGCGCGGCGCAGACGTCTCCCCGCCCGATTAGAAAGCCGCTCCCGCAGAGGCGCCCCCGCCTCAAGAAGCCCGATGCCGCCGCCCCGCCCCCGCGGGCGGACTCGCGCGGGCGGGGCGGAACGGAACGGCGCCCGCCGCCAAGGAAGGCAGCGGGCGCCGGTGCGCGCGGGCGGGGCGGGCGCCCGCTCTGGGCGCGCTTACAGGAAGTCCCGGGCGTCCGAGATCACGCCGCAGCCGATCCGGCCGCCCGAGTTGCCGCCGGGGTCGGTTTCGAGGTCGTCGCGGTTCGCGTGGACGACGACCGAGCGGCCCTCGACGGGACGGACGCCGTCGAGCGAGACCTCATCGGTCGCCACGATGGCCGAGACGCGACCAGCCGCGTCGGCCGTCACGTTGCCGAAGTCGCCGGCGTGCTTGTCGTCGGCGTCATCGGTCGGCGCCCCGTGGTCGTTGGTGTCGAGCGGGTCGTAGTGGCCGCCAGCCGCCCCGCCCACTTCGGCGAAGCCGTCCGCGTCGTGGTCGCCCCGCCCGCAGTCGCCGACGGTGTGGAGGTGGAAGCCGTGGACCGAGTTGGGGGCGAGGCCGGCGAGCGCGACCTCCATGCGGAGGACGTCGCCGGTTTGCCGGAACGCAACCGTCCCGGTCACGCCGGTCGTGGTGTCGGTGGGGGCCGAGATCTCGGCCGTTGCCACCCGGTCGATGATGTCGTCGTCGTCGCTGTCGCACGCGGCGAGCGCGAGGGCGGGGAGGAGGACGAGGAGGGGGGTGTATCGGGACATGTGTCGGGGAGGAGTGCGACGGCCCCTCACGCCGCCCCGCCCTCGCCAGTTCGGGCGGGGCGGCCGGTTCGGGGGTGGTCCACCCCGCTCGCCCGTACCGCGCCGGGCGGGGCGCTCAGGAGACGCCCGAGCGGGCGGGGCGGCTGCCCCTCAGCGGAGGCCGCCCGCGACGTCGACGCGGAACTCGTTCGAGACGACGGCGCGGGACTCCGCGGGCAGCCCGCCCTCGACGGCCGTCGCCACGGCGGTCACGAGCCGGTACGTACCGGGCACGGTCTCGGGCGCCGGCCCCGGCAGCCACTCCGGCGCGCAGCGGTCACCCGTGCAGCCGTGGAAGCCGGCTACGTAGTCCACCGACTCACCCGGCGCGACGGCCAGGGGCTGGCTGAGGCAGAGCAAGTAGACGGGGTTGACGGCCACGACCCATTCGCTGCCCACGCGCTTTTCCAAGACCGGCGACTCGGGCAATTGGCACCCTGTGAAGTAGACCGTCTCGTCGGACGCGTTGGTGTAGGTCAGGCCGGCCTCGAACGTGACGGCGGAGCTCGTGACCTGGGCGCGGTAGGCGCGGGCGTCCGTCAGCAGCTCGGCGTCGGACACGGGCGCCCCGTTGGAGTCGCACCCGGCGGCGACGAGGAGAACAGCGGCGAGGGCGGGGCGGCGCATGGGGGCGGAGTCAGGGCGAAGCCCGGCGAGCGTACGGCGGCCGCCCCGCCCCGTTCAAGGCACACCGACCGCCCCGCCCGGGCGGGGCGGTCAGGCCGTGCCGCCGACGACGTCGGTCTGGGCCGCGAGCGCTTCGAAGCCGACGTGGCCGGCCAGCAGCCGGGACACGTCGCGGTGGCGCTCGCGGACGTCGCGGCGGTCGGCGTCGATGGTGAGCGAGTCCGTCGCCCCCTGGAGCAGCGCGTCGGCCTGCTCGCGGAGGGCCTCGCGCTGCGAGCGGTCCGCGACGCGGCCGGCCACCTCGCCGATCGTCGTGAGGGCGTGGAGCGTCGCGTTCCGGTCGGCGACGACGTACGGGCGGAGCTGACTGTAGACGTCCTCGACGAACTCTCCGAAGGTCGTCGGCTGGGCGACCACACGGAGCGCACCGCCCTCGTCGTGGCGGGTCGGTTCGGGGAAGTCGCGGGCGGCCAGGCTCTTGAGCGCCGCGCTCAGCCAGTCGAGGCACGAGACGGCCGTGAACGGGTCGTTGACGCCGGGCGAGAGCGCGCGCGCGGCGATCTCGACTAGCTCGTCGACGAGGAAGCGCGTGTCCTGGCGGGCCGTCCGCTGCGAGCCCCACGCGAACGACGCGCGGACGTCGGCCGCGACCTCGTCCGTCACGCGGTCGGGCGGCCACGCCAGGACGAGCGCGTCGCCGGCGGCCACGAAGTCGCCCGGCCGGTGGCGCACGCGGACGACGAGGTCGTGCGCCGTCGCGAGGTCGAGGAGCGCCTCGGCGTCGACGCCGCGGACGTAGCCGGCGCCGTCGGCCGCGACCCGACGGGCCTCGTCGAAAAAGCCGTCGGGCATCGACGTCTGCGCAGTCGGGTCCCGCCCGGCCTCACGCGTCGTCCCGGCCTCCCCGATCCGCTCGGGGAACAGCGACTCGGTCCGGTCGAGGAGGTCGCGGCCCACGCCGGCCACGAGGTTCGAGACGTGGATGCTCTCGGGGACGTGGTGGATGAAGAAGATGAACACGCCGATCGAGGCCAGCGTGAGCGCGAGCGCCCCCAGGATGGCGAGGTGCGGCACGAACTCGCCCACCCCGCCCGCCTCGTCGGCCGAGCGGACCGTGCGGAGCACGAGGAGGCAGTAGAGGAAGGTGGCGATAAAGGTGCCGAGCGTGACTTGGTTGCCGCGGTCGTCCATGAAGTTGGTCAAGAGCCGCGGCCCGTACTGGCCCGTCGCGTAGACCACGCTCGCGATCGTGATCGAGAACGTGACGCCGGCCACGCCGATCATGGACCCGGCGACGGTCGACAGGAAAGCCCGGGCGCCCTCGGGCCGGGTCCCGTCCTGGAGGAACGAGACGGCCTCGACCCACCCCGCCCCGACAAGCCCGTCCGCGCGCGTGAGGCCCAGCGCGAGCGCCGCCGCCGCAACCGCCATGAGCGACGGGATGAACCAGTAGCTCGAGCGGACGGTGTCCCAGGTGTCGAGGACGCGGGCGCGGATCGGGGGCATGGGCAGGGCGTGGCGGGGCAGCGGGCGGGGCGGCCGTGAGACCGCGCCGGACGCGGGCGAAGATCCCCGCCCCGCTCAGCACCAGGGGCATGCTGAGCGGGCAGCGAGAGCAAGGCGCCCGAGCGGTGGGCGGGGCGGCCACGGGCGGGGCGGCGCCTTCTCTGGCCGCCCCGCTCGCATCGGACACGGCGAGCCGTGTCCCTACAGGTGCCTTCCGGTAGGCGGGGGGAAGCTGTCACCGCCCGCCCCGCCCCGTCTTGCGCGCGAGGCGGACGTCGCTGGGCTCGCCGGGCGACACGAACGGGCTGTCGGTGACGAAAAAGCGGTAGTCGAGGTCCGCCCCGCGCGAGATCCCGATCCGGCTCGACACCGCTACGCGCGCGTCCTCGACCGCCCCGCCCTCGCCGCGCGCGAAGTACAGGGGCGGGGTGGTCAGGTCGGCCCCGTGGAACCGGCTGGCCGTGGCGCCCGGCCCCTCGGCGATCCCCAGCGCCTGCGTCAGCTTGCCCGGGCCGTTCGTGAGGTCGCGCCGGCGGCGGACGGACGGCGGGCGGTTCCGCGTCATGGCCTCCTCGCCCTCGACCGGCTCGATGGCGCGGACGAGCACGGCGCCGGGCTCGCCCTCGGGCTCGGTCACCACGTTGAGCAGCCAATTCGTGTAGTACACGTTGTACACGTAGGCCGTGCCCGGCGCGGCGAACAGGTCGCGCGCGCGGCCCTCGGGCTGAACGCGGCCGGTCGGCCCGAACGTCGCCTTCCACCCGTGCATAGCGGGGTCGTCGGCGAGGTAGGCTTCGGTCTCGACGACGCGGCCCGCGAGGCGGCCGTCGTCGGGCGACTCGTACACGAGGAGCGCGCCCAGCAGGTCGCGCGCGACGTCGAGCGTGGGGCGGGCGAAAAAGGCGCGGTCGAGCGGTCGGGGCGGGGCGGGCACGGGGCGAACGCGGGGGCGAGCGGGCGGGGCGGTGTAACTCGGCGGGCGGCAGGCCCGTCTGCGGAGCGCACGTCCTACCCACCCCGCCCCCGCGGCGGTCCGCCCATGCCGACGCCTCCCCGCCCCCGCTTCCAGCGCCTCGCGCTCCTCGTCCTCGGCGCGCTCCTGGTCGCGCTCGGCGCCGACCGGCTCGCCGAGGCCGCCCCGCCCGCGTCGGCCGAGGCGCCAGCCGCCCCGCCCGCCCTGCTGTCGGCCGCGGCCGACGAGCTGTTCCGCGAGTCGTTCGACGTCCGCCCCGGCGACGACCTCGTGGTCGACCTCGGGTCCGAAGCCGTCGTCGTCGAGACGGGCTCCGGCGACCGGGCGCTCGTGACGGTCGAGGGCCGAGGGCGCGACGCCCGGCGCGAGTTCGAGCGCCGCCGGTTCACGGCGCGCGCCACGCGCGGCCGGCTCGACGTGCGCACCGACCCGCCCCGGCGCGGCTTCCGCATAGGCCGGACGGACGCCCAGTTCACGGTCACCGTCCGCGTGCCCGAGCGGTTCAACGTGTCTGTCGACGTCGGGTCCGGCGCCGTCCGTGTCGGTCCCAGCCTCCGCGGCGACCTCCTCGTCGACACGGGCTCCGGCGCCGTCCGCGTCGGCGACGTGACGGGCGGGCGGATCGAGATCGAGACCGGCTCGGGCGCCGTCCGCGCCGGTCGGCTCGTGGGCAACGTCTCGATCGACACCGGTTCGGGCGCCGTCGCCGTTGGATCTGTCGACGGGCCGGCGTCCATCGACACGGGCTCCGGCGCCGTCTCGCTGACGCTCGCGTCCGCGGCGGAGACCGAGGTGGACACGGGCTCGGGCTCCGTCTCGATCGTGCTCGCCCGGGGCGCCGGGTTCGACGTCGAGCTCGACGGCGGCCGCGTCTCCATCGACGACGCGCTCGACTTCCGCGGCCGCCGCGAGCGCCGCGAGGTCGAGGGCACGGTCGCAGGGGGCGGCCCCCGCCTCACGGTCGACACCGGGAGCGGCGCGGTCCGCCTCCGCGCGCAGTAGCCCGCGCGGGCGGGGCGGACCAGGAGGGCGGACCCAAAGGGCGGAGCGATCTTGCGGCCTTCGCCCCGCCCTCTGCTCCACCCCGCCCCACCCTTTGGGTCCGCCATGCTCACGCTCGGTATCGAGACCGCCGCCGACGTCTGCGCCGTCGCCCTGCTCGACGGCGACGACCTCCTCGTGCGCTCGGCCGTCCACGTGCCGCGGGCGCACGGGCGGCGGCTGGCCCCGCTCGTCGCCGAGGCGCTGGCCCACGCCGGGCGCGACGCCGCCGACCTCGACCTCGTCGCCGTCTCGGCCGGACCGGGCTCCTACACCGGCCTCCGCATCGGGATGTCGACGGCCAAGGGCCTGTGCCTGTCGACCGGCGCCGGCCTCGCGGCCGTCCCCACGCTCCGCGCCCTCGCCGACGGCGTGGGCGGGGCGGTCGTCGTGGCGCTCCCGTCGCGGCGCGGCGAGGTCTACGCGGCGCTCTACGACGGCGACGCCGAGGTCCGCGAGCCGACGGCGCTCGCCCTCGACGACCTCGCCGGCTGGCTCCCCCCCGCCCCGCCCGGCGGCTTCGCCCTCGGCGGCCCGGGGGCGGGGCGGATCGCGGACGCCGACCCCGAGCGCCCGTGGCGGCGCCTCGCGCTCGTGCCCGACGCCGTCGCCGTCGCCCGCCGCGGGCAGGCCGAGGCGCGGGCGGGGCGGCTGGCCGACCTCGCCGCCGCCGAGCCGGCCTACCTCAAGCCGGTCGCGGCCGTCCGCCCCCGGGGTATCTTCCCCGGCTGAGTCCACCCCGCCCCCTGCGGCCCCCTTCCCATGGCATGGTTTAAGCGCCAGTCGGCCGGCATCCAGACCCCGCGCCGCGACCGGAACGAGACGCCCGAGGGCTACTGGCAAAAGTGCCCCGAGTGCGGGACGGTCACGAGCCAGCACGAGCTGGAGGAGAACGTGCTCGTGTGCCCGTCGTGCGGCCACCACTTCCCGATGGCTGGGCTAGGCTACCTCCGCCTCCTCTTCGACCAGGGCGCGTTCACGCGCTGGGACGCCGACCTCCACTCGATCGACCCGCTCGACTTCGTCGACCGCAAGGCGTACCCCGAGCGGATCGCGGCGGCCGAGGAGAAGACCGGCCTCAACGACGCCGTCGTGAGCGGCACCGGGACCGTCGGCGGGCACCCCATGTCGATCGCGGCCATGGACTTCTCGTTTATCGGCGGCTCGATGGGCTCGGTCGTCGGCGAGATCATCACGCGCGCCATCCGCCGGGCCGTGGACGAAGACCGCGGGTGCCTCGTGATCAGCCAGTCGGGCGGGGCGCGCATGATGGAGGGCGCGCTCTCGCTCATGCAGATGGCGAAGACGAGCGCCAACCTCGCGGTCCTCGCCGAGCGCGGGCTCCCCTACGTCTCGCTCCTCACGCACCCGACGACGGGCGGGGTGACAGCCTCGTTCGCCATGCTGGGCGACCTCAACCTGGCCGAGCCCGGCGCGCTCATCGGCTTTGCCGGCCCGCGCGTGATCCGTGAGACGATCGGGCGCGACCTCCCGCGCGGCTTCCAGACGGCCGAGTTCCTCGTCGACGAGGGCTTCGTCGACCGGATCGTCCCGCGCACCGAGCTCCGCGACACGCTCGTCCACCTCCTCGACCTCATCCGCGAGGACGAGAGCGTGGCCGACCGCCCCGCCCCGGCGTTCGCGGCGAACGGGCAGGAGGCCCCCTCAGGGTAGGTACAGGGTACGAGGTACGACTCTCGTGCAGGATCGGACGATCTTCTGAGTGTTCAGCGTCCAGACCGAGCGGGGCGGGGTGGGACGAGTCCCCCTCCTGGATAGGAGGGGACACCGCGCAGCGTCGGCGCAGCCAGGGGTGGTGGACGGGCGGGGCGGCTCGGGTGAGGCATAAACGTCCAGAGCTGGTACAAGCCTCTCGGGCCGTGTACCCTGCACCTCGTACCCCGTACCCCCCTCAAACGTGCTGGAAGAGCGGGGCGGCCGGCGCTACAAGAACCGCCCCGCCCAGACGCCCCGCTACGCGGGCGGGGCGGGCACGCGGGCGTCCGACGGGCCGGCGCTGGCGCGCGCCTCGCGCTCGGCCTCGGCGAGGTCGTGGGCCACCATCTCGGCCGCCAGCTCCTCGACCGTCGTCGTGGGCCGCCAGCCCAGCTCTCGCTCGGCCTTCGAGGCGTCGCCCAGGAGCAGGTCCACTTCGGTCGGCCGGTAGTAGGCCGGGTCGACGCGGACGACGGCGGCGCCGGTGTCCGTCCGCCGGCCGACCTCGCCCTCGCCCGCCCCGCCCCACTCGATCCCCACGTCGCGCCCGACGGCGGCGAAGGCGGCGGCGAACGCCCACTCGCAAAAGGCGCGGACCGTCGTCGTGCGGCCGGTCGCGAGCACCCAGTCGCCCGGCGCGTCGTGGCGGACGATCCTCCACATGCCCTCGACGTAGTCGCGCGCGTGGCCCCAGTCGCGGCGGGCGTCGAGGTTGCCCAGGTAGACGGTCTCCCTGGTGCCCAGCGCGATCCGGGCCGCGGCCCGCGTGATCTTGCGCGTCACGAACGTCTCGCCGCGGCGCGGGCTCTCGTGGTTGAACAGGATGCCGTTCGAGGCGTGCATGCCGTACGCCTCGCGGTAGTTGACCGTCATCCAGTAGGCGTAGAGCTTGGCCGCGGCGTACGGTGAGCGCGGGTAGAACGGCGTCGTCTCCGACTGCGGCGTCTCGACAGCCTTCCCGTAGAGCTCGCTCGTCGACGCCTGGTAGAACCGCGTCGTGCCGCCCAGCCCCAGGATGCGGATGGCGTCGAGCAGGCGGAGCGCGCCCACGCCGTCGGCGTTGGCCGTGTACTCGGGCGTCTCGAACGAGACGGCCACGTGGCTCTGCGCGGCCAGGTTGTAGACCTCGTCCGGGCGGACGTCCTGGACCAACCGGATGAGGTTGGTCGAGTCGGTCATGTCGCCGTAGTGGAGCCGGAACCGGACGTCGTCCTCGTGGGGGTCCTGGTAGAGGTGATCCACGCGGTCCGTGTTGAACGAGCTCGCGCGCCGCTTGAGCCCGTGGACCTCGTACCCCTTGGCGAGCAGGAGCTCGGCGAGGTACGACCCGTCCTGGCCCGTGACGCCGGTGACGAGCGCGCGCGGACGCGCCGAGCGCGCGGGCGGGGCGGCGCCGTTGGCGGTTCCGGTCGGGGCGGGGCGGTCGGTCATCGGTCGGGGCCGCCCCGTCCCCGGCAGAGGCCCGTGGTGGGCGGGGCGGCGGCGGGCGGGGTGGCGTCAGGCGTCGGCGAGCGCCTCGCGGTACCACGCGTAGGTCTGTGCGATGCCGTCGCGGAGGGCGGTCTCGGCGGTCCACCCGAGGCCGTGGAGGCGCGAGACGTCGAGGAGCTTGCGCGGCGTGCCGTCGGGCTTGGACGGGTCGAGCACGATCCGCCCCGCCCCGCCCACGACGTCCTGCACGGTCTGGGCCAGCTCCAGGATGGAGAGGTCCTCGCCCACGCCCGCGTTGAGGAGCCCGTCCGGCGCCGCCTCGCGCAGCCGGTCTTGAGGCGTCTCCAGCACGAAGCGGACGGCCGCGGCGAGGTCGTCGGCGTGCAGGAACTCGCGGCGCGGCGTGCCCGAGCCCCAGAGCTCCAGGTCGGCGTCCGCCCCGCCCGGCCCGGCGCCGCGCGCCTCGTGCGCCTTGCGGATGAGGGCGGGGAGGACGTGGCTGGACTCCGGGTCGAAGCTGTCGCCCGGCCCGTAGAGGTTGGTCGGCATGAGGCTCACCATGTCGTCACCGTGCTGGCGGTGGAACACCTCGGCGAGTTCGAGCCCGGCGATCTTGGCGACGGCGTAGGCCCGGTTCGTCGGCTCGAGCGGCCCGGTCAGCAGGTGCTCCTCGCGCATGGGCTGCGGGGCCAGCTTCGGGTAGATGCACGACGAGCCCAGGAACAGGAGCCGCCCGCGCTGCCCCACCCCGCTCTCGTGGGCCGCCTCGATCACGTTGAGGGCAATCGCGAGGTTGTCGGCCAGAAAGTCGGCCGGGCGCGTGCTGTTGGCGAGGATGCCGCCGACGGTCGCCGCGGCGACGACGACGTGGTCCGGCCGCTCCTCCTCGAACAAGGCGTCGACGGCGGCCCGGTCGCGGAGGTCGGTCTCGGCCCGCGTCCGCACGACGAGGTCGTCGTACCCGGCGGCCTCCAGATTGCGCACGACGGCGGAGCCGACGAGCCCGCGGTGGCCGGCCACGTAGATCCGGGCGTCGGGGCGGGACAGGTGCATGGGCGGGGCGGTTCTGAAGGCGGGGCGCAGGATAGGGGCCGCCCCGCCCGAGCGGGGCGGCCGGCGGGACGCTAGTCGGTCGAGGAGTCGGCCGGTGCGTCCGTCGAGGATTCAGTCGAGGAGTCGGCCGGCGCGTCGGCGAACCGGAGGACCTCGTCGGCCGGCTGGTACGACTCGCCGTAGAACTCCCGGTCGCGCCACGTGTGGACGTGCTCGTAGATCGCCCGCATGTGGTCGTAGACGTCGGCGTCGGACGTCGACGGGTCGGGCGACCAGTAGAGGATCTCCAGGTCGTTCTCCTCGCCCGTCGCGAGCGACCGGCGGCGGTAGGTGAACGACTCGGCCCGGCGGAACCCCTCGCGCTCGTAGAACCGATGGCGCTTGACGGTGTCGGTGTCCTCGTACGAGGCCGGCTCGACCTCGAGGAGGATCGGCTTGCCGATCGCCTTGAGCCGGTCCAGGAGCGTCCGCCCGAGCCCTTGCCCCCGCGCCCCGGCCGTCACGAGGAGGTAGTCGACGAACGTAAAGTCTGTGCCCTCGACGTAGAGCAGGACGTGGTTCGGGCCTTGGTCGATCCGGTACACGTCGGACCGCTCGGCGAGCAGCGCCTCGACGTGCTGCTTCGACTTCATCTCCTCGACGGGAAAGTATTCGTTGAGTTTGTCGTACCAGCTCATACGGGCGGGGTGGTGGGGTCTTTCACAGGGATACGCTGCCGCGCGTGCCGCGACGTGCCCCCCGTGTGAGCGCTCCGCCAACAGCCCGCGAAAGGCCGCGGGCGGCCCCACGCGCCGACGAGCCTCTGCAGGCGGGGCCTGCGCGGGCTCTCGGGATGGCCGGGGCACAGCGAGAGCGGGCAGGGGCGGGAGTCCCGAAAGGTACGCGCCGCCTTTTCTGCGACGGCACCACCCCGCCCTACGCGCCCGGCGGGCGGGGCGGCGGCGTCTGTCTGAGGGCGGGGTGGCGCCACATGGCCGCGGCGGCGAGCACGCCGGCCAGTGCCAGAGCGCCGGGCGCCAGGAGGGGGCTCGCGCCCCGCGCCGCCTCCCACAGCGCGCCGCCGAGCGGGGCGGCCGGGTGGATTTCGCGCTCGAACGCGAAGTTGCCGCGGACGTGGAGCCCGACGCCGACCACGCTGCCCGCGACGACGAGCGCCGACGTCAGGCGGACGGCGAGGAGCGCCCGCCGCCCCGCCCCAGCGGTCTGCGCCCCGCCGGGTTGCGCCCCGCCCGCACGGCTCCCGATATGCGCCCACAGCACGGCCCCGAGGCCGAGCGCGATGAGGACGAACGGGACGACCTGCGTCCACCCCTCGTAGTGGCCCACGAGCGCCAGTTCGGCCGCCGCGCCGACGTAGATGGCGACGGCGGTCCCCAGCAGGAACCGCCGGTACTGCGACGCGACGGCCGCGTCCGCGGCAACCTCCCCGCCCCGCCCTGCACGCGGGGCGGCCTCGTGGGGCGGGGCGGCCGGCGCGGGCGTCACGAGCCGCCGTCGAGGTACAACGCGGCCCGCTCGCGGTCCGCGCCCGGGGCGACGTCGGCGTAGCGGTCGAGGAAGGCGGCGTCCGAGGCGTAGGGCCGCCCCGCCGCGAGCGCCTCGGCCTCCTGCGGGCCGACGCCCGGGAGCTGCGCGAGCGTCTCGGCGTCGCTCTCGTTCGGCCGCACCGGCACGAACACGTACGGTTCGTAGCTCGCGACCGTCGCCTCATCGACGTACTTCCCGATCTCGCGGCGGAACTCCTGGATGCTCACGTACGGCCGGTACTCTTCGAACTCGTGGGCCATCCGCTCGCCCACGCCGGGGACCTGCTGGAAGTCCTCCTCGGCCGTCGTGTTCAGGTTGAGGAGTACCGCCCCGCCCTGTCCGACGGCGTCGGCGACGGGCTCGGGCGGGGCGGGGGCCGGACCGGCGAGGGCCGGGACCTCGTCGGGGACGGCCTCCTCGGACTCGCAGGCGGCGAGCGGGAGCGTGAGGGCGAGGGCGGTGAGGGCGAGGGCGCGCATGGAGCGGGGAGGGGTGAGGTCTTGGAAGCTAGGACCGCCCCGCCCACGAACGACGCGGGCGGGGTGGCCGGTTGGTCAGCCGTTGGCGGCCTCGAAGCGGCCCATAAAGTCCACGAGCGCGGTGACGGACGCGGGCTCGATGGCGTTGTAGATCGACGCGCGGACGCCGCCGACCGAGCGGTGGCCCTTGAGGGCGAGGAGCCCTGCCCCCTTCGCCTCCTTTACGAACCGGGCCTCCAGCTCTTCCGACGGCAGCCGGAAGCACACGTTCATCTGCGACCGGCTGTCGGGGCGGACCGTTCCCCGGTAAAAGTCGCTCGCGTCGATCGCGCCGTAGAGCGCGTCCGCCTTGCCCTGGTTCCGCTCGACCATGCCGGCGAGGCCGCCATTCGCCTCGATCCACCCGAGCACCTTGTCGACGAGGTAGACGGCGAACACGGGCGGGGTGTTGAAGATCTTGGCCGCGTGCGTCCCGTAGTCCAGCATCGTCGGCAGGTCGGCGTGGCGCCGCTCCAAAAAGTCGTCGCGGACGAGGACGGCCGTCACGCCGGCCGGGCCGATGTTCTTCTGCGCGCCGGCGTAGATCAGCCCGTAGCGGTCGACGTCGAGCGGGCGGCTCAGGAAGTCGCTCGACGCGTCGCACACGAGCGGGGCGGCGGCCTCGGGCTCCGCGGCGAACTGGGTCCCGTAGATCGTGTTGTTGCTCGTAAAGTGGAGGTAGGCCGCGCCGTCGTTGAGGTCCCACGCGTCGGCGCCCGGGATGTACGTGTAGTCGTCGTCGCGGCTCGACGCGGCCACGCGCGGGCCGGCGTTCCGCCCCGCCCCGACGATCTCGGCCTCCTTGATGGCCTTGGCGCTCCACGCGCCCGTGTCGATGTAGTCGGCCGAGCCGTCGTCCGGCAGGAAGTTGAGCGGGACCTGGTGGAACTGCATCGACGCCCCGCCCTGGAGGAACAGCACGTGCCAGTCGTCGCCCATGCCGAGGAGCCCCCTCATCCGCGACGCCGCCCGCTCGTGGATCTCGGAGTAGGCCGGCGAACGGTGGCTGATCTCCATGACCGACGCGCCGACGCCGGGGTACACGGGCAACTCAGCGCGGACTTCCTCTAGAACCTCGGTGGGGAGCGCGCCGGGGCCGGCGGAAAAGTTGTGCTGGCGCTGGTCGAGGTCGGCGGGCGCGTCCTCGTAGGAGACGGGCTGCATCATGGCGGGGCGGGGTGGTGAACGGGGAGCAAGGGACAGGTGGGAAAGCCCGTTCGTTCCAGGCAAAGGCCCAACGCGAGAACGCCTGCGACGCGCCGCCGCCGCGCCCGCTACTCGCAGCCCTCGGTCCGCCGCGTGTCGATGACCTGGACGATCCGCCACCCCGCCCCGCCCGGCGAGTCGGCGTACACGAGCTGCACGGCGTTGACGCCGCAGTGGCTAAAGCGGTCGCCGGCGTAGAAGCGGTACGGCATCCAGGCGGTCGCGAGGGCGCCGTCGGTGCGGACTTCGACCTTGCCGACGCGCTCGTCGAACGGTACCGGCGCGTCCGCGACGGCGGCGAGGAACGAGCCGATGCCCGTGGGCACCAGGGCTTCCGCCCCGCCCGCGGCCGTGAACAGGCGGGCCTCGGGGTGGAGCACGGCGCGAATCGCTGTCGTGTCGGCCGCGCGCATCCCGTCGAACAGCTGGTCGACCGCGGCGCGGACGCCGTCGGCGTCCTGGGCCGACGCGTCTTGGGCCGAGGCCGGCGCGGCGAGCGCGCACAGCAGCGCGAGCGCACCGAGGCGGGCGGGGCGGAGCGTGGGGCGCAGCGTCATCCGGGCGGGGCGGCGTCGGGGACGGGCACGTCGTCGGGCGGGGCGGCGGGCTCGACGGTCTCGCGCGGCGGGGCCGCCCCGCCCGCGGCGCGCGCGGCCAGCTCCTCGCGGACGAACCGCTGCATCCGCTCGCACGCCGAGCGCGCAAACTGGAGCTGGAGCCGCCGCCCGAACAGCTTGAAGCCGATCCGGTAGAACGGGTTGCGGATGCGGTCGGGCTTCGAGAACGCGTCGATGTGGAACCGGACGCGGCCCGTCGCCTCCTCCTTGCGGACCTCGAACGTGATCCGCCCCCGCTCGAAGTGGCCTTCGAGCGTGGCGTAGTCGTAGCCCCACGCCCAGACGCGGCCGACGCCGGCGTCCGTCGCCTCGCGGACCTCGTCGACCTCGTCGCCGACGCGGACGCCGAACCAGAACGTGAAAAAGAGGAACCGCGCGCGGAGCAGCATGGGCCGCCCCGGCAGCGGGTCGTCCGGCGAGAAGATGCCGGTGATGAGCTTGGGGTCGGGGAACGCGTAGTCGCGCACGAGCCGGCAGGCGACGGCCCACGACGCGCCGGCGTCGCCGGCCGGCAGCGGCGGCCCGGGCGGCTCGGGCACGAGGTCGACGTCGTACGTGTCGAGGTGCCACCCCGCCGCCTCGGTCACCTCGTGGTCGGGCTCGAAGTTGAGCCGCCCCGCCCGGATGGCGTCGAGGCGGTCGGCGTAGCGGGTCCAGTCGGGGCGGCCGGGGACGTAGCGGGCGACGAGGCCGCCGCTTTCCGAGCCGTCGCGGGCGGGGCGGGGCGGGGCGTCGGGCGTCTCGGCCTCGGAGTCCGTCTCCTCCCGCTCGGTCGTCACGCGGACCTCGCCGGCCCGGCGCCCGCCGCAGTCCTCGGCCACGCGCTCGCAGAAGAACGTCCACATCGCCGTCTGGCCGGCCTTCGCCACGCCCAGCCGGTCGTAGGCGAGGTCCACGACGCCGTTCGCACTCCGCGCCCACGACTCGATGGCGAACCGGAGCGCGCCGGGCCGGGCGGGGTGGTCGGCGGCCTCGAACCGGATGAGCCCGGCCTCCATGTGGCCCTCGAGCGTGGCGAGCGTGAACCGCGTCGGCTCGGCCTCGACCACGCGGACCGGCCCGTTCCACGGCGACCGAATCTCGATGTCGAACTCGTCGCCGACGGCCAGCCGCCCGGGCTCCCCGACCGTCTTGTCGAACACGGCGATCTCGTCGGGCACGTAGTCCTGGATATCGGCGCCGATGCAGGCGACGAGCTCCTCGGGCGTCTTCGTCGTCGCCTCCACGTCGACCTCGTAACGGCGGTGGAAGCGTGGGCCTTCGCCGTCCTCCTCGTGCAGGATTCGCCGGTGCCCCTCGGGCTCGACGTCGGGCACGTCGGGGGCGGCCGGCGCGCGCGCCACGTCGCGGACCTCCTCGCGGACGGGGATCGCCCACCGCCGCCACACGGCGACGGCGAGGGCCGCCCCGCCCACGGCGGCGGCGGACGTGAGGAAGATGGGTCCGAGGCGGCGCATGGGGGGCATACGCGGCCGGTCGCCCGCGGCTCCCGCAGGTGGGGCACGAGGGGGCGCCGGACCGCCCGCCCGAGCACTCGCCTCAAACGAGACCGCCCCGCCCGGACGACGCCGGGCGGGGCGGACAGAAGCCATGGGCGGGGCGGGCGAAGCTGTGGGCCTCGCCTCCGCGTTACCGCCGGCTCATGAACAGCCGGAGGACGTACCAGAACATGAGCGCGACCGACGCGAAGAGCGTGAGCGCCGCGGCCACGTAGCGGTCCTCGGGGTACTCGTTGAGGACCTTCGAGGTGTCGTACAGGATGGCCGCGCCGGCCAGCCCGATCATGGCGACCGAGAACCACGTGCCCAGGTTGAACCCGGTGAGCACGCCGACCACAATCGCCACGAGCGCGAGGCCCATCCCCCACTTGACGAGGCCGCCGAGGAACGAGAAGTCCTTGCCGGTAAAGAACACGATGGCCGTGAGCACCGAGAACCCGATGAGCGTGGTCCAGGCGGCAGCGCCGATCACGCTCGGGCCGACGTTGATGGCCGCGAGCACCAGGAGCGGGACGAAGATGATGGCCTCGGCGAGCACGAACGCGCCGAGCGCGGCGTACTGGGCCGCCTTCGACTCAGCGCGCACGGCGGCCGACGAGGCGAACCAGCTCACGATGACGAACCCGCCGAGCACGAGGAGCCAGTTGACCCCGAGCATGGCCTGCGCCATCGGGATCGCGAGGCCCGACGTGAAGAAGAAGATCTCGATGCCGGCGAACAGGAGGATGGCGCCGAGCAGGTGCGTGTAGGTCCGCACCAGGAAGGCGGCGCGGGCGTCGTCGCCGAGCGCGGCGACGGGCGGGGCAAACGTGGTGTTCATGTGCGGGGTGGGTGAGGGTCCGGGAGGATAACGGCCGTCAACGAACGGCAGTGTATCCAGTTCGGCCGCCCCGCCCGCAGGGTGCAGGGGCGGGGCGGCGTCGTAGGGGCGACCGGCGGCCGCCCGTAGGCAGGGCACGATGGGCGGGGCGGGCACGACGGCCCGGGTTCGTAGAGACGCCACGCGTGTGTGTCCGCTCGGGCGCGTACCGCCCCGCCCACGCCGTGGCGGGGTGACGCCGGGCGGGATGGCGCTCGTCCCGACCGCCCCGCCCGCCCGGCAACCACCCCTAGCCCCTCCTGGCTGCGCCGACGCTGCGCGGTGTCCAGGAGGGGGACTGCCGCCGCCTCGGGTCGACCACTGCGCTGGTCGTGGCCGCCCCGCCCGCGCCTGGGCGAGGCGGAACAAAACGGACGCCGCCCCGCCCACGCCCTCCCGTACCCCGTACCCCGTACCCCGTACCCCGTACCCCGTACCCCGTACCCCGTACCCCGAACCTCCCGCCCCGCCCGGTCATTCACCCCGCCCCTCCCACCCCGCCCCCGCCATGAAGCCCTCCCTGTTCGTCCTCTTCGGCGCCACCGGCGACCTCGCCAAAGTCAAGCTGTTCCCCGCCCTCTACCGGACCACGACGCGGGACGACGCGCCCGAGACCGCGACCGTCCTCGGCGTCGGCCGCTCCGACTGGGACGACGGGCGGCTCCAGGACGCCGCCGTCGACGCGATCACCGAGGGCGGGGTGGACGAATCGGACGCCCGCGCGTGGGCCGAGAAAACGCTCCGGTTCGCGCGCGTCGAGGGGTACGACCAGCTCGACCCGGTCTTCGAGGCAGCCCGGACGCTCGAGGACGAGCGCGGGCTGGACGGCGACCGCGTCTACTACCTCGCGCTCCCGCCCGACGCGTTCCCCGACACGATCACGGCGCTCGGCGAGCACGAGGCCGAGCGCGGCACCGTCGGCGAGCACCTCGACGACGACGCCCCGTGGGTCCGCCTCGTCATCGAGAAGCCGTTTGGGACCGACCTCGCGAGTGCCGAGGCGCTGAACGCGGTCGTCCACGAGCACTTTACCGAGGGGCAGGTGTACCGGATCGACCACTTTCTGGGCAAAGGGACCGTCCAGAACCTGCTCGTCGTCCGGTTCGCCAACACACTTTTCGAGTCGGTCTGGAATCGGGACCACGTCGAGCGCGTCGAGATCCTGGTGGCCGAGACGAACGACGCCGAGGGCCGCGCGGGGTATTTCGACGAGGCCGGGACGGTCCGCGACATGATCCAGAACCACCTCATGCAGATCTTCGCGTTCACGGCCATGGAGCCGCCGGCGCGGCTCGACGCCGAGGGCCTGCGCGCGGAGCGCGTGAAGGTGCTCCGCTCGACGCGCCAGGCCGAGCCCGACGACGCCGCGCTGGGCCAGTACGGCGCCGGCGACGGCAAGGAGGCGTACCGCGACCACGAGGGCGTGGCCGAGGGCTCGACGACCGACACGTTCGCGGCCGTCCGCCTCCACGTCGACAACTGGCGCTGGAAGGGCGTCCCGTTCGTGCTGCGGACCGGCAAGCGGATGCCGGAGAAGCTGACCGAGGTGGCTGTCGTGTTCCGCCAGCCGCCGGTCGCCCTGTTCCAGCCGACCGACGCGGCCCCGGTCCGCAACGTGCTCCGCATCCGGCTCCAGCCGCACGAGGCGTTCCAGATCACGTTCGACGTCAAGACGCCGGGCGAGGGGTTCGGCGTGGCGACGCAGGCGCTCACGTTCAACTACGAGGAGGCATTCGGCGACTTTCCCGAGGCCTACGACACGCTCCTCCGCGACATCGCCGAGGGCGACCCGTCGCTGTTCGTCGAGGCCGAGGAGGCCGAGGAGGCGTGGCGCATCGTGGCCCCTCTCCTCGACCACGGCGACGTCCCCGTCTACGCCTCGGGCACGTGGGGGCCGGAGGCCGCCGACCGCTTCGTCCAGGCGACGCCGCCGGCCGAGGAAGCGGTGTAGCGGCGCAGGCGCCCCGCCCCGTCCCGCCCGGGCCGTGGGCGGGGTGGAACCGTAGGGGCGACCGGCGGTCGCCCGTGCGGGCGGAGCGGTTGCCGAGTCGAGCGCACGGGCGGCCGCCCCGCCCCCGATCCAAACGGGCGCCTGGATCGTATGCGCCTTCTGCCCCCCGTCCCGACCACCCCGCCGCCATGAACGCCGAGATCGTCGTCCTCCCCTCCCCCGCCGCCGTCGCCGAGGCCCTGGCCGACCGGACGGCCCGCGCCCTCCGCGCCGCGCTCGACGCCCAGCCGCGCGTGACGCTTTGCCTTACCGGCGGCTCGACGCCCGCCCCCGCCTACGAGCGCCTGGGCGGGGCGGAGGACGTTGACTGGGGCCGCGTCCACGTGTTCTGGGGCGACGAGCGGTGCGTGCCGAAGGACCACCCCGAGAGCAACTACGCGCTCGCCAAGCGGACGCTCCTCGACCGCGCCGGCATCCCCGACTCCAACGTGCACCGGATGCCGGGCGAGTGCCCGCCGGACGAAGGAGCCGTCATCTACGAGCAGGCGCTCGCGCAGTTTTTCGGGGACGAGGTCCGGTTCGACGTCCTCCACCTGGGGATGGGCGACGACGGGCACACGGCGTCGCTCTTCCCCGGCAGCCCCGCCCTCAGCGAGACCGGCCGCCGCGTGGTCCACACGACGGCGCCGGCGAGCGCCGCCGTCCGCGACCGGCTCACGCTGACGTTCCCGGTCCTCGACGGCGCCCGGCTGTGCCTCGTGGCCGCCCACGGCGAGGCCAAGCGGCCCGCCTTCGGCGACGTCCTCGACGCCTACGACGGCGAGACTGACGGCCCGCCTATCGCCTACGTCGCGCCCAAGGGCGCCCTCGTCTGGCTCGTCGACCGCACGCTCTCGCAGGGCACCGCCGACGACGAGGGGTAGATCGGGCGGGGCGGCGGGTCTAGCGGCCATGCCCGACCCGCCGCCCCGCCCCGCCCAGACGCCGCGCGCTGCCGGCGCCGTCCACGAGCCGCCCGTGGGCGGGGCGGCCGAGGTCGCGGCCCGCGTCCCCGAGGCCCTGATCCAGGACGCCTGGGTCCGTGGCCTGTTCGACGCCCGCGCGCTGCGGACGACCGATGGCGAGGTCGTCCGCGTGATCGACCGGGGCCGCCTCAACCGGGACTCGGGGCCGGACGTGGCCGGCGCTCGCGTCGAGATCGGCGGGCTCGTCTGGGCCGGCGACGTCGAGATCCACCGCACGAGTGCGGAGTGGGAGAGCCACGGCCACGACGCCGACCCGGCCTACCGCCGCGTGGTCCTGCACGTCGTCCTCGCGGCCGACCGCCGGACGGGCACGCTCCGACGCAGCGACGGGTCGGCGCTCCCCGAGCTCGTCCTGCTCCCCCACCTCGACCGCTCGCTCCGGTCGCTGCTCCGCGCGTTCTACGTCGAGCCGCGCGAGGCCCCGCACTGCGCCGCCCGGTGGCCCGACGTGGACGCGGGCGTCGTGCGGGCGTGGGTCCGGGCGCTGGGCGTGCAGCGGCTCCGCGAGCGGACGCGGGCGCTGGGCCGCGCCTACGGGCACCGGCCCGACCTCGACCGGCTCCTGGTCGCCCGCGTGTTCCGCGCGCTGGGCTACGCCGCGAACGCCGACGCGATGGAGGAGCTCGCCCGCCGCTTTGCGCTCTCCGCCCCGCCCGAGAGCGAGGTCGAGGTCCGCGACCGGCTCCTCGCGCTCTCGGGCCTGGACGCGCCCGACCTGTTCGACGCGGGCGGGGCGGCGGCCGGCGTGGAGCCCGCGCTGGGCGGGGCGGCCATGCGGCCTGAGGCGTGGCGTCGCGGCGGGCGGCCGGCGAACGCGCCGCGGACGCGCATCGTCCAGGCGGCGGCGCTCCTCGGGCGGGGCGGCCTCCTCCGCGACGAGCCCGTGGCGCGCCTCGCCGAGGCGCTCGGGCGCGGCCTCGACGGCGCTCTCGACCTGGTCCGCCCCGCCCCCGCCGCGCGCGGCCCGCGGCTGGGCGCCGACCGCGCGCGGACGGTCTGGGTCGACGCCGTGCTCCCGGTCCTGCTCCTGGACGCTGAGCAGCGCGAGAGCCCGGCGGCCGAGGACGCCGTCGCGCAGGCGCTCGACGCGCTCCCGGCGGCGTCGGACCGCGTCGCACGCCGGTTCCGCGACGCCGGGTTCCGGCCGGGTGGGGCGCTCGAATCGCAGGGGCTCCACCAGCTCGCGCGGGCCTACTGCGACGAGGGACGCTGCGCGCGGTGCGCCGTCGGCCTGGCGCTGTACCCGGGGCTGGCGGGCGGGGTGGAGGGATAGGGGATTGAGGGATAGAGGAGGGATGAGCAGATAAAGCGGGCACGAGGCATGCTCCCTGTGGCACCGTCCTGTAGCGGCGTTGCATGCAACGCCGTCGGGCGGGGCGCATGGGCGGGGCGGGGTGGTGCCTGTTCAGACCGCCCCGCCCGCCCCGGACACGGTGCGCTGTGTCCCTACGGGCGCCGCCACCGGGCGGGGCGGCTCCTGCCCAGGCCGCGTCGACAACCACCCCGCCCCTTGGGTCCGCCCATCGGGTCCTATCCCGTCCTGGCATGCGGGGCTGCTACGTTCTGCTACCACTTGTCATCCTGAGCGGAGCGACCCCGTGGGGACGGCGTCTCGCCAAGAGTCTCGATGACGACGCCCGAGTTGCCGTCCAGGCGGAGCCGGCCGCCCCGCCCGCCCTTCCTGGATTCCCGCCTGCGCGGGAATGACGTTCACTTTGAAGGTCTATACGTCACGAGGGTCTAGAGCGTAACGGCCCTGTCTCCTGTCCAGGCCGCCCCGCCCGCGCCGGCAACCACCCCGCCCTCTGGGTCGGCCTTCCTGGCCAGGAGCGGGGCGGCTTGTCCCTCTGCCCATTTCTCATCCCTCCATTCCCCATCCCTCCGCCCCGCCCATTCCTCTCCGCTCCTGCAACTTGCCGTCGGTCGGGGAGTACCGGCTTTCACCCGAGACTGAAAGTTCGCTGATGCCTCCCCCGCCCGACACGCTCGCCGCCCTGCCCGACATGCCGCACGGCGACGGCTCGACCGGCCCCGCCCCGCCCGCCGCCGTCGCGAACGCCGTGCCCGTGGGGCTCGACGCGCTCCGGGCGCCGGTCGACGAGCACCTCCGCGTGTTCCGCCGCCAGTTCCGCGACGCCATGCGCTCGCGCGTCGGGCTGCTCGACGCCGTCGTGCAGTACCTGCTCAAGCGGAAGGGGAAGCAGATCCGGCCCACGCTCGTGCTCCTCTCGGCCGAGCTCGCCGGCGGCATCACCGAGCGGACGTACCGGGCGGCCACGCTCGTCGAGCTGCTCCACACGGCCACGCTCGTCCACGACGATGTGGTCGACGAGTCGGACGAGCGGCGGGGCGTGCCGTCGGTGAAGGCGCTCTGGAAAAACAAGGTGGGCGTGCTGCTCGGCGACTACCTGCTGTCGCGCGGGCTCCTCCTGGCCCTCGACGACCGCGACTACGACCTGCTCCACGTGGTCTCCGACGCCGTCCGGCGGATGTCCGAGGGCGAGCTGCTCCAGATCGAGACGGCCCGGCGGCTCGACATGACCGAGGAGCGGTACTTCCAGATCATCGCCGACAAAACGGGCTCGCTTATCGCCGCCTGCCTCGCGGCCGGCGCCGCGAGCGCCGGGGCCGACGACGAGACCGTGGCGCGCGCCAAGGCCATCGGCGAGACGATCGGGCTCGCGTTCCAGATCCGCGACGACCTGTTCGACTACGACGGCGCGGCGAGCGTGGGCAAGCCGGCCGGGCTCGACCTCCAGGACCGCAAGATGACGCTCCCGCTCATCGCCGCGCTGGACGCCGCCCCGCCCGCCGAGGCGCGGCGCGTGCGCCGGATCGTCCGCAAGCGGCGGAAGAGCCGGGCCGAGGTCCGCGACGTGCTCGCGTTCGTCGAGCGCACCGGCGGGACGGCGGCGGCCCGGGCGCGGATGGAGGCGCTGGCGGCCGACGCCGCCGACGCGCTGCTCGCCTTCCCGCCGTCGCCGGCCCGCGACGCGCTCGTCGGGCTGTGCGCGTATGTCGTCGAGCGGAAGCGGTAGGAAAAGGGCGACGCGCTTCCGCCTCGGCCTGTTCGTCTCGACGTGGGCGGGGTGGTCGGGCGGCGGTCCGCTTCCTCTTCCGGGCGGGGCGGACCGTCCTCTTCTCGTCCCCGCCTCTTCTCCCCGCTCTCTTTCTCCCTGCCCTCTCCCGCGGGCGGGGCGGTATCCTGAGCGACACGTCCCCGGAGCCGCCCCGCCCCTGCCCCATGACCGTCCACCTTCTCGGCACCGGCTCCGCCGACGGCGGCCCCGACCGCACCACGACTATGCTCACCGTCGAGCACGGTCCGACGACCGTCCTCGTCGACTGCGGAGGCGACGCGGGCCAACGGATGCTGTCGGCGGGGTTGGCGCCGGAGGACCTGACCGCCGTGGTCCTCACGCACGAGCACCCGGACCACCTCGCAGGCTTCCCGCTGCTCGTCGAGAAGATGTGGCTCCGAGGGCGGACTGCCCCCATCGACGTCTACGGCCTAGCGCCGACGCTGGCCAAGGCGCGCGCGCTCTTCGCCGTCTTCAGCACGGACGGCTGGGAGGGCCTGCCTGAGATCCGCTACCACGACGTCGAGGCTGCCCCCGGCGCCCACGTCGTGGACCTGGGCGGGGTGGAAATCACGGCGACGCCGGTTGACCACCCGGTCCCGACGATCGGCCTGTGCTTCGCGGCCGACGGCATGCGCGTCGCCTACTCGTGCGACACCGCGCCAACAGACGCTGTCGCTGACCTCGCGCGCGGCGCCGACCTCCTGATCCACGAGGCTACCGGGTCGACGCCGGGCGTCCACAGTTCGCCCAAGGAGGCAGCGCAGGTCGCGGCCGACGCCGGGGCGGGGCGGCTCGTCCTCGTCCACGCCCCGCCCGACGCGTCCGACGACGGGCTCGCGGCGGCGCGGGCCGTGTTCGCGGAGACGTCGTGGGGCTGGGACGGCGCGCAGATCGAGGTGGGCGGGGCGTAAGGGACGACAGTCCACCCCGCTCAAGCCGTTTGGGCGGGGCGGTCGACCACCCCGCCCTACCCGCCCACCGTCACCCGGTCGGCCACCAGGAATGCCTCGGGGAACTCGTCGCGGACGAGCCGGAGCGCAGCATCGGCCTGCTCGCGCGTCGCGAAGGCGCCGAGGCGGACGCGGTAGTACGGCTGGAGGTACACGACGCTGGCCTTGAGCGAGGCCGGCGCGCCGGCCTGCGACTTGGCCCCCTGCCACCACGCGAGCGCCTGCGCGCGGACGCGCTCGGCCGCCCCCCGGCTGTTGCTCGAAAACACCTGGACGCGGTACCCGTCCACCTCCACCTCGCGCGCGCCGGCCGGCGGCGGCGGGGCGGGCGTCGGGGCCGCCCCGCCCGGGACGACGACGCGGCCGGCCATGACGCTCTCCGGCACGTCGTGCTCGACGTCGGTGCGGCGCTCCGGCTCGGCGTCGTAGCCCGACGGGTCGAACGTCTCATACGCCGGGTAGCCCGGCGCGGGCGCCTCGTCGTCGGGCGGGGCGGGGCCGCCGGGCGGGGCGGTCGTGGCGCACGCCGAGAGCGTGAGGGCGGCGGCGAGGACGAGGAGCGGGCGCATGGCGGGGAGGAGTCGAGGGGCAGAGGGACGCGGGACCAGGCGCTTCTGCCCGTCCCTCACATCCCCCACCCCGCCCGACTAGTACGAGTCGGTCGAGGTGAGCCCCTTCAAAATAGCGACGCCCGCCGACGCCCCGAGCCGCGTAGCCCCGGCCTCGACCATGACGCGCGCGTCCTCGGCCGACCGCACCCCGCCCGACGCCTTGACGCCCATCGTGTCGCCGACGACGCGGCGCATGAGGGCCACGTCCTGCGGGCTCGCCCCCGACGACGCGAAGCCGGTCGAGGTCTTGACAAAGTCGGCGTGGGCGTTCTGGGCGAGCACGCACGCGATCACCTTTTCCTCGTCGGTCAGGAGCGCCGTCTCCAGGATGACCTTGACCGTCCGCCCCGCGGCGGCCTCGACGACCGCGCGGATGTCGGCCTCGACGTCGTCGTAGCGCTCGGACTTGAGGAGCGCGATGGCCAGGACCATGTCGATCTCCTCGGCCCCGTCGCGGACGGCCTGCTCGGTCTCGAACGCCTTGGTCGCCGTCCGGTTGGCGCCGTGGGGAAACCCGACCACCGTGCACACGAGCGGCGACCGCCCCGCCAGCTCTTCGGCGGCCACGGGCACCCAGACGGGGCTGATGCAGACGCTCGCGAAGCAATGCTCGCGGGCCTCGGCGCACAGGGCGCGGACGTCGGCCTCGGTGGTGTCGGGCTTGAGCGCCGTGTGGTCGATCATCCGCGCGAGCGTCGGGGCGAGCGCGCAGGCGTCGCCCGGCCCCGTGCGGTCGGCCTTGAGCCCGAACCGGGCGGCTCCAGCGCCGACCATCCGTTCGAGCGCCCCGGACAGCCCGTCCCCGCCCCGCCCCGGCCGCTCGGGCGGGGAGGCCTCCGCCCCGCCCTCGCCGTTCGGGCGGGGCGGCCCCGAGGAGCGCGGACCCGCGGCGGGCGGGGCGGCGAGGCGGTCGGCGAGGGCGGTCTTTTGCTGGTCGGTCATCGGTGGGGAGGAATGCGGGACGGAGGGATACGAGGGACGAGCAGAGGGAGCCGCCCGCCCCTCCCTCTTCATCCCCTATCCCTCCATCCCTCCACTCTACGCCGTCATCTCCTCGATCTCCTCGTCCAGGTTGTACCGCTTGCGCTTTTCCCAGAGCGTCTTTTTCGAGATCCCGAGGAGCTTGGCGACGTCGGCGTAGGACGACGAGCGGTTGTTGGCGAGCGTGTGCTTGATGTACTCGTACTCCAGGTCTTCGAGCGAGGCCCCGGCGCGGAAGCGGAACGTGTCGGCGTCTGACTCGGCGCCGTCGAAGGCATCCGTCTGGAGCAGCACGAGGTCGCCCGCGTCCAGCGTCGGCGTCTGGGCGAAGATCATGGCCCGCTCCAGGACGTTCCGCAGCTCGCGCACGTTGCCCGGCCACTCGTGGCCCGTGAGCTTGGCGCGGGCGGCGTCGGTGAAGCCCTCGAACGGCTTCCCGAACTCGTCGGCGAACCCGCTGGCCACCTTTTCGGCGATCGCGAGCACGTCGTTGCCCATGCGACGCAGCGGCGGGAGGTCGACCGACACCACGTTGATGCGGAACAGGAGGTCCTTGCGGAACTCCTTCTCGGCCACCTTCTCCTGGAGGTTTGCGTTCGTCGCGCACACGATCCGCGTCGTCACCTTGATCTCGTCGGTGCCGCCGAGGCGCCGGAACTGGCGGCTCTCGAGGAAGCTGAGGAGCTTGGCCTGGAGCCCGAGGCTCATCGAGTCGATCTCGTCCAGGAACAGCGTGCCGCCGTCGGCCACCTCCAGGAGGCCGGGCTTGGCGGCGCGGGCGTCGGTGAAGGCGCCCTTTTCGTACCCGAACAGCTCGCTCTCCAGGAGGTTGTCCGGCAGCGCGGCGCAGTTGATCTCCATGAACCGGCCGCCGGCCCACTTCGAGGCGTAGTGGAGCGTCTGGGCCACGAGGTTCTTGCCCGTGCCCGTCTCGCCGCGCACGAGGACCGTCGTGTTGGGGATGTCCTTGAGCGTCTCGATCGTGTCGCGGACGGCCTGGACCGGCCCGCTCGTCCCGATGATGCGGCCGACTGAGTGCTTCTTCTTGCGGACCTTCTTGATCTCCTGGAGCTCCTTTTTGTCCTCATACAGGTCGAGCGCCTTGGCCAAGAGCGCCCGCATCTCCTCCAGGTTGACCGGCTTCTGGAGGTAGTGGAACGCCCCCAGCCGCATGGCCTCGACGGCCGTCTGGACCGACGAGTGCGCGGTCATGACGATGACCGGGATCGTAAGCCCCCGCTTGCGGAGCGCCTCGATCAGCTGCATGCCCGAGACGTCGGGCATCATGAGGTCCGTGAGCACGAGGTCCGGGGCCGTCCCGTCGTCGACGGCCTGGAGCAGCGGCTCGGCGGACGTGAACCCCTGGGTGGCGTAGCCGTCGCGGGTGAGGACCTTGGCGAAAAGCTCGCCGATCTTGGGGTCGTCGTCGACGACGAAGATGCGCTTTTGACTCATGCTCCGAGGGGAAAGAGGCGGACGCGGGTTTGCACCAGGTTACGAATCGTACTCCCCCGCCGCCATAAGGAGTTGCCCCCGCCCCGCCCCGCCCGCGAGCGCCGGGGCGACGACCCGGAGGGCGCCCGGGAGCACGTCAGCGCGGACGCGGCGGGCGTCGAGCGCGAGCACCTCGCCGTCGGCGTGGAGCGTGAGGGGGCCCGCGGTGGCCTCGACCTCGACGCGCCGGCCCCGCCCCGTCACGACCTCGGGGGCCGCCGTGTGGGCGCCCGTGAGTGACCGGGGCAGGAGGCGGACCGCCCGGGTCGGTGTGAGGTGGCCGGCGAGGCACACGTCCAGGAGGCCGTCGTCGAGCACAGCGTCAGGCGTGAGCCGGAACCCGCCGCCGACGGACGGCCCGTTGCCCACCTCGCACAGGAACAGCGGCCCGTCGAACACGACCGCCCCGCCCACGGACACGCGCGCAGACACGGTGGGCCGTCGCCACGCCCACAGCGCGCGGGGCACGGCGGCAAGGTAGGCGGCCCGGCCGCCCAGCCACTTTGTCTCCGCCACGAGCCACGCGACGTGGGCGTCGAACCCGGCGCCGAGGGCGTTGGCAAACCGGCGGACGTGGGCGCCGGCGACGTCGTCCCACGTCACCTCGCCCAGGTCGAGCGGGCGGGGCGGGGTGGCGGTCAGCACCCGCGCCGCGTCGTCCAGCCGGGGCGGCACGCCGAGCGCCGACGCGAAGTCGTCGCCGGTGCCGAGCGGGAGCACGCCGAGCGCCGGGCCGCCCCGCCCGTGGGCTGTCAGGCCGTTGACGACCTCGTAGACCGTCCCGTCGCCGCCCGCGGCCACGACGAGGGCGGCGCGGCCGGCCCCGCGAGCGAGGCGCTCGGCGTCGCCCGGCCCGCGCGTCGCGACGACGTCGGCGTCGAGGCCGGCCGCGGCGAGGGCGGCCACGAGGGCGGGGCGGCGGCGGCCGGCGCGGCCGTCGGCGGCGGCGGGGTTGAGGAGGACGAGGGCGGACATGGGCGGCCGGTAACTTAGCCGGCTCCGCCCCGCCCCCGAGCGGCCCCGCCTCCGACAGCCCCGCCCATGCGCCCGCCCCGCCCCGCCCTCCTCGTGCTCGCCGCGCTCGTGGCCGTCGCCGGCTGCCGCGCCGACGCGCCGGGCGGGGTGGCCGACGACCTGGGCCGGGCCGTCGACCTGGACGCGACGCCGCGGAGCGTGCTCCCGCTCGCCCCCAACGTCACCGAGCTCGTCGTGGCCGCCGCAGGCGCCGACCGGCTCGCGGGCGTGGCCGTCGCCGACGACTTCCCGCCGGCCGTGACCGGGCTCCCGCGGTTCCAGTCGTACCCGCTGGACACCGAGGCCGTCGTCGCGCTCGACCCCGACCTCGCAGTCGGCTCCGACGACGTGAACCCGACCGACCAGGCCGACGGGCTGGCCGCGCTCGGCGTGCCGACCTACCTGTTCGCCTTCGACGAGGTGGCCGACGTGCCGCGCGCGCTCCGCACGCTCGACACGCTGCTCGCGTCGTCGGGCGGGGCGGCAGCGGCGGCGGCGTTCGAGGACCGCGTCCGCGCCGTCGAGCGGGCCGTGCGCTCGTACAGCCGCCCGCGCGTCCTGCTCCTGGTCGGAGACGAGTCGCTGTACGCGTTCGGCCGCGACTCGCACGCGAGCGAGCTCGTGCGGCTGGCCGGCGGCGACAACGTGACCGACGCGTTCCCCGGCCGCGCGGCGCAGCCCAGCGAGGAGGCGATCCTGGAGGCGGCCCCCGAGGTCGTCGTCGTGCTCGGGGGGGCGGACTACGACGCCGAGCGGCTGTTCGAGAAACACCCGGCGTTCCTCGACCTCCCGGCCGTCCGCAGCGGGCGCGTCTACGGGCTCGACGCGGACCTCGTGAGCCGGGCGGGGCCGCGCCTCGCCGAGGGCCTGGAGCGGCTGGCCCGGCTCCTGCACCCGGAGGCGTTCGCCGCCGGCGCCGCGTGAGCCGCCCCGCCCCGCCTGGCCGGGCACGGCGCGTCCGCGAGCGGGGCGGGGCGGGGCTGCCGCCGGACCGCCCCGCCCGCACCGAGCGGCGGCGGCGGCCTCCCAAACCACCCCGCTCGACGTTCGCCGCGCACGGCACGCCCCTCGTCGCGCTCGGGCTGGGGGCCGCCGTCGCGCTCGCCGTCGTGGCGAGCGTGGTCTGGGGGAGCGCGGACCTGGGGGCGGGGCGGGTCTGGGCCGCGCTCGTCGGCGGCGGCACGGCGACCGACCGGACGATCGTGTGGTCGCTCCGGCTCCCGCGCGTGGTCCTCGCGCTCTCGGTCGGCGGCGGCCTCGCCGTCGTGGGCGTGGCGATGCAGGCGCTCGTGCGCAACCCGCTCGCCGAGCCGTACATCCTGGGCGCGTCGAGCGGGGCGAGCGCCGGGGCCGCCCTCTTCTTTCTCGGCTTCCTGCCGCCCGTCGTCTCGCGCGCCGTGTCGATGCCGGTCGCGGCCGTCGCCGGCGCGTGGCTGGCCGTGGCCGCCGTGTTCGCCGTCGCCCGGCGCGGACCGACGCTCTCGACGACGCGGCTGCTGCTGGCCGGCGTGGCGATGTCGGCGCTCCTGGGGTCGGTGACGGCCTTCGTGACCTACGCCTCGCCCGAGCCGGACAAGCTTCGGACCGTCCTGTTCTGGCTGCTCGGCTCGCTCACGCGCGCCCGGTGGTCGGAGGTGTGGGCGCCGCTGGCCGTCTCGCTCGGGGCGGGCGGGGCGCTGTGGGCGCTCGCGCGTCCGCTCGACCTGCTGACGATGGGCGAGGAGCCGGCGGCGGCGCTGGGCGTCCCGGTCGAGGCGCTGAAGCGGACGCTCGTGGCCGTCGCCGCCGTAGCGACGGGCGTGCTGGTCGCGTCGGCCGGGGTCATCGGGTTCGTCGGGCTCATCGTGCCCCACGCCGCCCGCCTCCTCATCGGCGCCACGCACCGGCGGCTCGTCCCGCTCGCGTTCGCCGGCGGCGCCCTGTTCCTGCTCCTCGCCGACCTCGCCGCGCGGACGGTGCTGCCCGGCCAGGAGGTGCCCGTCGGCGTGCTGACGGCGATCTGCGGCGTCCCGTTTTTCCTCGCGCTCCTGCGCGGGTTCGGGCGCGGCCTGGGCTGAGGCGGGCAGCGGGCAGCGGGCAGCGGGCAGCGGGCAGCGGGCAGCGGGCAGCGGGCAGCGAAGATGCGCCACCCCGCCCGCGATGCCATCCGAGACCGCCCCGCCGCCGGCGGGGGCGGGGTGGCAATGGGCGGGGTGGGGCGGTGACGGGCCGCGGCGTCCAGAACCGCCCCGCTCGCCCTGGACACGACACGTCGTGTCCCTACGGGTGCCCCTCGCTGGGCGGGGCGGCGTCGTAGGGGCGACCGGCGGTCGCCCGTAGTCAGGGCACGATGGGCGAGGCGGCGCCGGGTCAGACCGCCCCGCCTGCCCAACGACCACCCCTAGCCCTCTTGGCTTCGCCGACGCTGCGCGGTGTCCAAGAGGGGAACTGCCGCCGCCTCCAGTTGATGGCAGTCTCGCCTCCGACCACCCCGCCCTCGCCAATCGCCCGAGCGGGGCGGGGTGGAACAAAACCGGCGCCACCCCGCCCACTTCCCACTTCCCACTTCCCACTTCCCTTTCAACTCGCGCTGAAACCACACGCGGCGGCCCCGTGTCCGACGGTCGCCCCTCTATCTTTGGCTACCCGCCCCTGGGTCTGCCCCCAGCGTCTATGTCCGAGGCCGTCCCGCCCCTCACGCCCGGCCCCCTCCTCGCCACCATCGAGCGCCCCGCGGACGTCCGCGCGCTGCCCGTCGAGCGGCTGCCCCAGCTCTGCGACGAGCTCCGCGCGCACATCATCGACATCGTGTCGGTCCACGGCGGGCACTTTGGGGCGTCGCTGGGCGTCGTCGAGCTGACGGTCGCGCTCCACTGGGCGTACGACACGCCGGACGACCAGCTCGTGTGGGACGTCGGGCACCAGGCGTACGGGCATAAGATCCTGACCGGCCGCCGCGACGCGTTCCCGACGAACCGGACGTACGGCGGCGTCAGCGGCTTCCCCAAACGCTCCGAGAGCGAGTACGACACGTTCGGCGTGGGCCACGCCTCGACGTCGATCTCGGCCGCCCTCGGCATGGCCAAGGCCCGCGACCTGAAGCGGACCGACCAGCGCGTCGTCGCCGTCATCGGCGACGGGTCGATGACGGGCGGGCTCGCCTTCGAGGGGCTCAACAACGCGGGCGCGGCCCACACCGACCTCCTCGTCGTCCTCAACGACAACCGGATCTCGATCGACCCCAACGTCGGCGCCCTCCACGAGTACCTCGCCGGGCTCTCGGCGTCGGGCGGGTGGAACGCGCTCAAGGGCGGCGTCTGGAGCGCGCTCGACGAGCTCAAAGGCATGGGCGGGGGGACGCTCCAGCGCCTAGCCTCGCGGCTCGAGGACGGCGTCAAGGCCGTGCTCACGCCGGGCATGCTGTTCGAAGCCTTCGGGTTCCGCTACATCGGCCCCACCGACGGCCACGACGTGGTCACGCTCGCCCGGCGCCTCAAGGAGCTCCGCGGGCTCTCCGGCCCGATCCTCCTCCACACGCTGACGGTCAAGGGCAAGGGATTCGCGCCGGCCGAGGCCGACCAGGTCAAGTGGCACGCGCAGTCGAGCCCGTTCGACAAGGTGACGGGCAAGAGCCTGGCCGTCCCGACGGCGGCCGGGACCAAGCCGCCCAAGTGGCAGGACGTGTTCGGCGACGCCCTCGTCGAGCTCGCCGAACTGGACGAGCGCGTCGTCGGCATCACGGCGGCCATGCCGTCGGGGACGAGCCTGGGCACCATGATGGAGGCCATGCCGGACCGGGCGTTCGACGTCGGCATCGCCGAGATGCACGCGGTCGTGTTCGCAGCCGGCCTCGCGACGCAGGGGATGCGCCCGTTCTGCGCCATCTACTCGACGTTCCTCCAGCGGGCGTACGACGGCGTCGTCCACGACGTGGCGCTCCAGCACCTGCCCGTCGTGTTCTGCATGGACCGCGCCGGCGTCGTCGGCGCCGACGGGCCGACCCACCACGGGACGCTCGACGTGCCGATCATGAGGGCCGTCCAGGGCATGGTCGTCGCCGCCCCGCTCGACGAGCAGGACCTCCGCGACCTGATGTTCACGGCGCTCGGCCACGACGACGGCCCGTTCGCGATCCGCTACCCGCGCGGCGCGGCGACGGGCATGGCGCTCCGCGACGGGTTCGAGGCGCTCCCCATCGGCAAGGGCCGCCGCGTCGCCGACGGCGACGACGTGGCGATCGTGACCTACGGGGCCATCGGCACCTACGTCCCCGAAGTCCGCGAGCGCCTGGCTGCGCGGGGCGTCTCGGCGGCCCACTACGACCTCCGGTTCGCCAAGCCCATCGACGGCGCGCTCCTCACCGAAGTGTTCGGCCGGTTCCGGCGCGTGGTCACGGTCGAGGACGGCGTCCGCGAGGGCGGGGCGGGCTCGGCCGTCCTCGAATGGGCGGCCGACGCGGGCGCGCTGGACGGCGTGGAGGTGGTCCGGCTCGGGCTGCCCGACCGGTTCGTCGAGCACGGGACGCAGCGGCAGCTCCACGACGAGGTCGGCATCGGGCCGGACGGGATCGAGCGGGCCGCGCTCGCGCTCGTGGGCGCCGAGGCGGAGGCCGCGTAGGGCAGCGGGCAGCGGGCAGCGGGCAGCGGGCAGCGGGCAGCGGGCAGCGGGCAGCGGGCAGCGGGCAGCGGGCAGCGGGCAAAATGCACCACCCCGCCCGCGACGCCATCCGGGACCGCCCCGCCCCCGCCGTGGGCGGGGTGGCGTAGGGGCGACCGGCGGTCGCCCGTGGTCAGAGATCGCCCTCGGCGTGGGCGGGGTGGGCAGACGCCGCCCCGCCCGCGGCGCGTTCCCTATTCTGACGACCGCCCCGCCCCCGGACCCATGCCCGACGCCGTCCTCCAGCCGCTCCTCGACTCGCCCGCGCTGCCCCGGCACGTCGAGGCGCTCCGGGCCGCGCTCCGGGCGGAGGGCGAAGCGCGTGAGCGGTTCCGGGACCAGCTCACGCCGTCCACGAAGGCCGAGTTCATCAACGGAGAGATCGTCATGCACTCGCCCGCCCGAGACGCCCACAACCAAGTCGTTGGCCGTCTGTCGTCCCTTCTCCGCGCCTACAACGACGCGAACGCGGTGGGCGGGGTGGTCGCCGCCGAGAAGGCGCTCGTCGGGCTGACGCGGAACGACTACGAGCCGGACGTGGCGTTCTGGGGGGCGGGCAAGGCGGAGCAGATCGGGCGCGACACGCTCGTCTACCCCGCCCCCGACCTCGTCGCCGAGGCCCTCAGCGCGAGCACGGCCGGGCGCGACCGCGGCGTCAAGCGCGAAGACTACGAGGCCCACGAGGTCGCCGAGTACTGGATCGTCGACGCCGACGACGAGACGGTCGTCGCCCACCGGATGGAGGGCGGCCGCTACCGCAACGAGGAGGTGGGGACGCTCCTCGCGAGCGCGACCGTGCCCGGATTCTCCGTCCCCACGCGCGCGCTGTTCTGACGACGCGGCGCACCTCGCCGCGCTCCGCGCCGTCCTCCTCTAGCCGCCCCGCCCCGCCCGACGGCGGGCCTCACCCCGCCCGCTCCTTCAGCAGGTCGAGCACGGCCGCCTCGCTCGGGCGGAGGCCCCTCGGCGTGTTGCCGGCGTTCCGGCGCCGGAGCCGCCCCGCCAGGTCGCGCTCGCGGAAGGCGTCGAGGACGTCGGGGTGGACGTAGTACTGGCGGCACACGGCGGGCGTGTTGCCCAGCCGCTCGGCCGTGTCCTTGACGGCCTGCACGATGGCGCCGTCGAGCTCGTCGTCCGGGAGGTCGTCGCCGCGCTCGGCGAGGCGCTCGGCGGCCGTGACCGTGCCGCCCCAGGTGCGGAAGTCCTTGGCCGAAAAGTCCTCGCCGGTCGTCTCCTGGAGGTAGCCGTTGACGTGGCCGCTCTCGACGTCCTGCTTGTCGCCGGCCTCGTCGTAGAACTGGAACAGGTCATAGCCCGGGATGTCGCGGCACGCCTTGACGAGCTCGGCGAGGCGCGGGTCGCGGACGGCCAGCGCCCGCGTCTTTCCGCTCTTGCCGGTAAACTCCAGCCGGACCCCTTTCTCCTCGAACGTGGCGTGTTTGTCGCGGATCGTGGTCAGCCCGTAGGACCCGTTCTGGGCCGCGTACTGCTCGTTCCCCACGCGAATTAGCGTCTCGTCGAGGAGCCGGACGCAGAGCGCGAGCACGGTCTCGCGGTCGGTGCCGCCGTCCGCCAGGTCGGCCTCGACGCGGGCGCGGAGGGCGGGGAGCGCCTCGGCGAACCCGACCATCCGGTCGAACTTGAGCCGGTTCCGGTGGGCCTCCCAGTCCGGGTGGTAGCGGTACTGCTTGCGGCCCTTGGCGTCGCGGCCGGTCGCCTGGAGGTGGCCGTTGGGAAGGGGGCAGATCCAGACGTCGTCGTAGGCGGGCGGGATGGCGAGCGCCTCGATCCGCTCGCGGACCTCCGGCGACACGAGCTCGCCGTCGGGCCGGTGGTACGAGAACCCGGTCCCGCGGCGGACGCGGGTGATGCCGGGGCGGGAGTCGTCGGCGTAGCGGAGGCCGGGCGGGGTGGCGGGCACGGGCGGCGGGTCGGGTGGTGGGCAGCGGGCTCCTCGCCCGCCGCGCGGTGCAAGCCCGCCCCGCCCCGCCCGGTTCCAGCGCGCCGCCGGCTCAGGAGGCACCTGGGCGGGGCGGCCGCGCCGCCCTACGCGCGTCTGGTCCGAAAGGACCACCCCGCCCCGTCCGCGCGGACCAACGGGCGGGGCGGGCCGGGACCGACGTTGGGACCTCACGCTCCCCGACCGCCATGTTGCCCGCCCCGCTCGCCGCCCTCGTCTTGCTCGTCATGTTGGCGCCGGCCGCGCAGGCGCAGGTCGGGCCGCACCGCCAGAGCGGCCCGCGCGTCGGCGTGACGTACCTCGCGCCGGGCGTCGTCGCGCGGATCAACGAAGCGACGCGCGAGGGCGGCACGGGCGACCGGATCGACCCCTCGTTCCCGGTCGTGACGCAGTTCGGGTGGCAGTTCGAGTTCCAGACGTTCCAGACCGCGAGCGGGGCGACGGGCGTGGCCGAGGTCGTCCCGCTCCTCAGCGGGCTCGACCGCGGGCTCCTCCTCCCCAGCCTCACCTTCGTCTCCGGTCTGCGGACGCGGGGCGGCGTCGAGGTCGGCGCCGGGCCGAACGTGTCGGTGAGCGTCCACGAGAGGCCCGACCGCCGGGGCGACCAGGACGTCGTGGGCGCCGACGTCCGCCTGGGGCTCGCGCTCGTAGCCGGCGTGAACGCCCGTCTCGACGGCGTGAGCGTGCCCGTGAACGCGGCCGTCGTGCTCGGCGCAGGCGGGGCGCGGCTGAGCCTGCTCGTCGGGCTCAACACGTCGTCGGCGCGGTATTGAGGACTGTGTGGTAGAGCGTGGCGGAGCGGTCCTCTCCTGGACATCGCACAGCCTCGGCGCAGCCAGGGGGAATCCAGGGCGGCCGCCCCGCCCGACCGCAGCGCCGTCGGAGGTGACCGCGCTACCCGGCGGCGCAGCGGCCACGGGGAACGGCCAAGCCTCGGCGAACCGGGGCACGGATGCGGGCGGGGCGGGTAGGTTGGCCGCCCCGCCCTCCGGGTCCGCCCCCGCCCATGTCCGAGACCACCCCGCCCCTCCGCCTCCACGACACGCTCACGCGGCGCGTCGAGACCGTCGAGCCCGCCGCGTTCACCGACGACGGCCGGCCGCTCCTCCGGTTCTACTCGTGCGGGCCGACCGTCTACAGCTACGCCCACATCGGCAACTTCCGCACGTTCCTGACCGCCGACCTCGTGGTCCGCACGGCCGAGGCGCTGGGGTGGGCCGTCCGCTACGTCTCGAACGTGACCGACGTGGGGCACCTGACCGAAGACGACGTGGCCGACAGCGAGGGCGAGGACAAGATGGCGAAGGCCCTCGCGTCGAAAGAGGGCGAGCGGTTCGAGACCGTCTGGGACCTCGCCCGCCACTACACGGCGGCGCTCGAGGCGGACTGGCAGGCCCTCAACCTCCGCGAGCCCGACCTGCGGCCGCGCGCGACCGAGCACGTCCGCGAGCAGATCGAGGCGGCCCAGGCGCTCGTCGAGTCCGGCCACGCCTACGAGACCGACGACGGCGTCTACTTCCACGTCCCCTCGTTCCCCGACTACGGCAAGCTCTCCGGCAACACCGACGCCGAGACGCTGGAGGGCACGCGCGACGTCGTCCGCGACGACGACAAGCGGGACCCCCGCGACTTCGCGCTCTGGAAAAAGGACCCCGGCCACCTGATGCAGTGGTTCAGCCCGTTCACCGACGGACCGGCGGCGGGGTGGGGCTTTCCCGGGTGGCACCTCGAGTGCTCGGTGATGGCGCAGAAGTACCTGGGCGAGACGATCGACCTCCACGGCGGCGGCGAGGACCTCCGGTTCCCCCACCACGAGTGCGAGATCGCGCAGGCCGAGGCGCTGACCGGCGAGCCGTTCTCGCGCTACTGGATCCACACGCGGTTCCTCCAGGTCGAGGGCGAGAAGATGTCGAAGTCGAAGGGCAACTTCCTCACCGTCCGCGACCTGACCGCCCCGCCCCCGACGGGCCGCGCGGACTGGGGCGCGCCGGTCGACCCGCTCGCGCTCCGGCTCGTCCTGATCTCGGGCCACTACGCCCGCCCGTTCAACCTCACGCAGAAGGCGCTCGCCGACGCCCAGAAAAACGTCGCCCGCTACCGCGAGGCCGACGACGCCGCACGCGACGCGCTCGAAGCGGGGCGGGGCGGGGCGGACGTCCTGGCCGACGACCTCGACGCGGCCTGGGCCGAGGCGCTCGCGGCGATGGCCGACGACCTCAACACGCCGGTCGCCCTCGCGGCGGCCTACCGGGGCGCGAACGCGGTCCTCGCCGCGCACCGGGCCGCCCCGCTCTCGGCGGCGAGCGCGGCCTCGGCGGCGGCGTTCCTCGACCGCGTGAACGCGCTGCTCGGCGTCGTCCGCTCCGAATACGGCGAGCCCGCGGGCGGGGCGGACGCGGGCGCGGACGATGACAAGTTACGCAAGCAGGTCGAGGACCTCTTAGTTGAACGCATGGTCGCACGTGAGCAGAAAGACTGGGCGAGCGCCGACGCTGTCCGCGACGAGCTCGACCGCCTCGGCGTCAAGGTCATGGACACGCCGGCCGGCCCCGAGTGGCGCCGAGCCTGAGGGCGGGGCGGCGCCTCTCCCCCGCCCCGCCCCCGTCGCGCGCCGGGCGCACCACCCCGCCCGACGACGACTGCTCGACAGAGCGCTAGCGCCGTACCTCGCACCGGGTACCCCGTACCTGCCCGAAGCTCTTAAGCGTCGTCACCCAGGACGAGGTCGGCCCAGACGCCGGCGTGGTCGCTCGGCCAGAGGTCGCCGATCCGGTCCGCGGGCTCGTCGAGGACGGTCTCGAACGCCTCGACCTGGAACCCGCGCGTGAGGACGAGGTCGATCCGCGTGGACAGGTCGGACGCGTCGTTGCGGAGATCGGCGTCCTGGCAGCACGTGGGCGTGCCTGCGCCTGCCCCCGCCGCGTCGTCGAGGACGCGCGTGACGATCCCGTAGGTCGCGGTGCCGGTCCCGCCCGCGTCCGAGTTCAGGTCGCCGACGAGGACGAGCGGACTCGGGACGCGCGCGACGGCCGCGGCCAGCTCAGCGCCCTGAGCCTCCTGGACCGGACCGGCGGGGCCGCCCACTTCGAGGTGCGTGTTGAAAAACGCGAACGTGGCGCCGTCGACCGTCGCCCGGACCGACTGGTAGGACCGGACGAACGCCTGCTCGACGCCGCCCACCGGCACCGTGAGGATGGCCTGGAACACGGTGGCCGTCGCGCCCGAGGTCTCGACGCCCGACCGGGCGAGGATTACGTCGGCGTCGCGGTAGCGGACGTCGAAGAAGGTCCGTCCGTCGGCCGTCGCCGGGAACTCGACGTCGGCGTTGTCGCTGCGGGCGGCGACGGTGTAGCTCGCGCCCTCGGCGGCGAGCGCGTCGAGGAGGAGGTCGAGGAGGTCGTAGGTCACGTCCGTGGCCGCGGTCGCCGCCCCGCCCGGCAGGTTGTCCGCCGGCGTTTGGACGGCGTAGGTCGCGACCTCCTGGAGCCCGACGAGGTCAGGCTCGATGTCGGCGATCTCGGCGGCGATGGCCGCCATCCGCGCGGCGGGGTCCGAGGCCTCGATCGTGGCGTAGAGCTCGGCCACGCGGAGCGGGACGCGCTGGGCGTCGGTCTCGGCGGTGACCGTGAACAGGTCGCCGCCGAGGTAGAGGTTCTGGCTCATCACGCGGACCTCGGCGCCGCTCGCGTCGTCGTCGCCGCTGTCGCACCCGGTGACGAGGAGCGGGGCGGCCAGGAGGGCAGCGAAGACCGAGGCGCGGAGCCGCGCGGACCGTGAGGCGAGCGGGGCGGTCGGGAGCGTGGGCATGGCGGGGCGGGGCGGGTGAGGAGGCACGGCCAGGATAGGGACGGGCCGCCCCGCCCTCGGCACCGTCCCGGCGCGGGCCGTAGACTCTCGCCCGCTCGGCCTGGCTGCGCCGCCGCTCACGCCGAGGGCGAGGCGCCCCTCACGCAGAGGGCGAGCGCGAGCGGAGTGGTCGGCCGCCCCGCCCGTGACCACCGACCTACCGACTCACCGACTCTACCGCCCCGCCCGTGATCGACGCCTCCGACTACTCCTCGCTCGAAGGCGGCCTCGTCCGCATGCTCGACCGGCTCCAGGCCGAGGGCACGGCGACGAAGGACCGCGACGCCGACCAACTCCTCCGCGACGACCCCAACGCCGTCCTCCTCGGGCTCCTCTACGACCAGCGCGTGCTCGCCGAGACCGCGTTCACTGGGCCACTCAAGCTGAAGCAGCGGCTCGGCCACCTCGACATGCGCCGGATCGCGGAGATGGACCGCGACGCCTTCGCCGCCGTCTTTACCGAGTCCCCGGCCGTCCACCGCTTCACGAACAAGATGGTCGACCTTACGCAAGACGTGGCCCGCCGCCTGGCCGACGACTACGGCGGCGACGCCGCGCAGATCTGGGCCGAGGGCGGGGCGGCCGACGTCCAGCGCCGGGTCCGCGCGCTGCCCGGGTTCGGGCCGATGAAGGCGAAGAAGCTCGCGTTCTGCCTGTACTACTTCGGGCACCGCGACCTCAGCGGGTAGCCGCCCCGCCCCAGGCTTTACCGCCGGGGCCGTGCGGGGAGGCGCCGTAGGAACGTTCCGGGAAACGCCGAACCGGCCGGCAGAGGCCGCGTTCACGGACGACTGATCGCTACGTGCCTGTGTCCCCTACGACTCACCTCGACGTTCCCGCCTGGGCCTGGCTGGCGCTGAACGCCTACATCATCGGGCTCCTCCTAGTGGACCTGTTCGGGTTCAATAAGGAGGCCCACAAGATCGAGTGGAAGGAGGCCGCCTGGCTCTCGGCCTTTTTCGTGGCCGCCTCGCTGGCCGTGAACGCGGCCATCTGGATCGGCTTTGGGCATGAACCCGCGCTCACGTTCTTCACGGCCTACATCGTCGAGAAGTCGCTCTCGGTCGACAACCTGTTCGTGATCGCGGTCCTGTTCGGGTACTTCGGGGTCCCGGCCCAGTACCAGCACCGCGTCCTGTTCTGGGGGATCTTCGGGGCCATCCTGATGCGGGGGTTCATGATCCTCGTCGGCGTCGCGCTCATCGACCGCTTCCACTGGCTGCTCTACGTGTTCGGGGCGTTCCTCGTGCTCACCGGGCTCCGCATGTTCCGGGACAACGACGACGCCGCCGACGTGTCGCAGAACAAGCTGCTCGTGTTCCTCCGCCGCAAGCTGCCGGTCACGGAGTCGTACCACGAGGAGCACTTCTTCGTCCGCCTGAAGGGGAAGCTGTGGGCGACCCCGCTGTTCCTGGTCCTCATCATGATCGAGCTGACGGACGTCGTGTTCGCGGTCGACTCGATTCCGGCCATCCTCGGCATCACGACCGACCCGTTCATCGCCTACAGCTCGAACATCATGGCCGTCGTGGGCCTGCGCGCGCTGTACTTCCTGCTGGCCGGGATCATCGAGCGCGTCCGCTACCTCCACTACGGGCTCGGGTTCGTGCTCGTGTTCATCGGCGGGAAGATGCTGGCCGAGCCGTTCATCGACGGCCACCTCCCGACGTGGGTCTCGCTCACGGTCATCGCGGTCTCGATCGGGACGGCGTCCGTGGCGTCGTGGATCGCCACGCGCCGCGAGGAGCGGGCCGCCCCGCCCGGCGCGCCCACCCCGCCCGGCGAGGCCGACGTCCCCGACGTGGCCCGGTCCGGCGACGGGGCGGCCGCCGAGCCGCCGGTGATCAAGAACCAGGGGTAGGGGCGAGCGCGGGCGGGGTGGCGAGCGCGGGCTCCCCCAGCCGTCCGCAACCGCCACCCGAGCGGCACGTACGCGCGGCGCCTCCTCCAGCCCGCCCCGCCCGTGCAGATCCAGACGCAGATCGACATCGACGCCCCGCCCGAGCGCGTGTGGGCCGTGCTCACGGACTTTGAGCGCCAGGACTGGAACCCGTTCATCCACGAGATCCGCGGCGAGGTCCGCGAGGGCGCCCGGCTCTTTGCCCGCCTCGGACCGCCGGGCAAAAAGCCGATGACGTTCAAGCCCGTCGTGACGCGCGCCGAGCCGGGGCGCGCGCTCTCGTGGCGGGGCACGCTGGGGGCGGGGTGGCTCTTCCGCGGCGAGCACGCGTTCCGCCTGGAGCCGCTCGGGGCGGGGCGGACGCGGTTCCACCACGGCGAAGCGTTCGGCGGGCTCCTCGTCCCGCTCCTGCGCCGGAGCCTCGACACCGACACGCGCGGCGGGTTCGAGGCCATGAACCGGGCGATCAAGGCGGAGGCCGAGCGGGACACGGCGTAGGGGCGACCGCTCCGCCGCCTGCGCACGGCGGCGCGGCGCCGCCCCGCCCCCGGCTCGTCACGCGTCCGGGTCGATCACGAACAGGTGCGACAGGTGCCCCGGCCGCGTCGAGATGTGGACGCGGCCGTCGGCGCGGCGGCCCGTCGGGAGGTCCGTCGAGATCGCAGTCCGCCCCGCCCCCGCCCCGCCCGTCGTGATCGTGCGCGTCTGGCCGGGCGCGTTGGGGTCGTAGACCTGGAGCGTCGCGTCGAGGCGGCCGCGGCGGTCGACCCCGAAGGCGACGACCTGGTGGAGCGTGAACGGGTCGGGCGCGTCGCCGACGAGGCCGAGGAGGGCGGGGCGGCCGGCCCGGAGCGCCGCCTCGACGCGGTCGAGTTCGGCGGCCAGCGCGCCCGCGAGCGGGGCGTGCGGCATGGCGCCGGGCGTGAAGCGGACGAGCGCCCAGTAGCGCGCGAACCGGGGCAACGACGCGCGCAGCGTGGCCTCCTGGCGGCGCCGGAGGAGCGCGCGCATGGGCTCTCGCTCCAGCGCCGCCGTGGCGACGCGGCCGCGCGCCGGCCACCGCTCGACGGCCGCGAGCGCCATCCCGCCGCACAGCCCGAACGTCGGCCAGCGGCGGGCGACCGAGCGGACGAGCCCGCCGCCCACGGCCCACCCCGCCCCGCCCGCGACGGCGGCGCCCGCAGCGGTTCCCGCCCCGCCCTGATCGCTGCCCCCGCCGAAGCGACCGCCGAGCGCGCCGCCGAGCGCAAACGGGAGCGCGGCGAGCGGGCGGAGCGCGCCCGCGAGCACGTCGAGGTCGCCGTCGGTCCACTCGAAGCGGTTGGGGAACGAGAACCCGTCGCGGGCGGGGTCGAAGTCGAGCACGACGGCGCCGGGCGGGGCGGGCGTGTCGGTGCGGGCGGGCGGGGCGGCGCTCATGGGGGCGGGGCGGGGAGCGGACCGTACGCGCCCGAGCCGGGACCGGCTCCGCTTCAGGGCCGCCCCCACGCGGCTCCGGGAAGGGCGCACCGTACTTTCGGCGGCCGCCCGACGTTGATCGTCCCTCGTCTGCCCCCCCGCCGTGCCGCCCGTCTCCCCTCTGCTCGCCGTCGCCCTCGCCGCCCTGCTCGGGTGGGGACCGTTCTCCGACTGGTTCGGCGCCGACGACGAGGCCGCCGCCCCGCCCGCCGCCGAGGCCGTCGACGCGCTGGCCGCCGCGCACGCCTCGGCGCAGACGATCCGCGTGGGCGGGGCGGCCGCCGCGCTCCGGCCCGAGACGCGGGCGGCGTACGCTGGGGGCGCCGCGCTGTGGGCGCTGCCGGCCGAACGCCGGACGCTCCGCCGGGCGATCGGCGAGGCGGCGGCCGACGGGCTCCGCCCGGCCGAAGTCCACGCGCCCACGCTCGACCTGCTCGACGCGCGGCTGGCCGAGGCCGAGGCCCAGTGGGAGGCGCTCGACGGCGCCGCCCGCGACACGCTCGCCGACCCCCGCCCCGCCCTCGTCGCCGCGCTCGACGTGCTGCTGACCGACGGCGCGCTCCGCCTGGGCGGGGCGCTCCTGGGCGAGCGCGCGGACCCCGCCTCGCTCTACCCCGGCGTGTGGCACGCGACCGACCGCGACCCGGACGGCGAGCGCTGGGCCGGCCTCCAGGCCGCCGTCCGCTCGGGCGACGCGCGGCGCGTGGCGGCAGCGCTCGGCGGGCTCCGCCCCGCCCACGCCGGGTACCGCCGGCTGCGTGCGCGGCTGGACGCGCTGGGCGACGACCTCGCGCCGGTGCCCGAGGGCACGGCGCTCCGCCCCGGCGGCCGGTCGGTCCGCGTGCCGCACCTCCGCGAGCGGCTGGACGCGCTGGGCTGGCTCCCCGCCGACTCGCTCGACGCCTGGACGCGCCCCGACGCCTACCTCCTCGACGACTCGCTCGCCGCCGGGCTCGCCCGCTTCGAGAGCGCCCACGGCCTCGCGTCCGACAGCGTGCTCGATGCCTCGGTGACGGATGCGCTCAACGCCGACCTGGACGGGCTCCGCGACCGGCTCGCGCTCAACCTGGAGCGCTGGCGCTGGCTCCCCGACGACTTCGGCGAGCACTACGTGTGGGTGAACCTGCCGGCCTTCGAGATCCGCGCGTTCATGCGAGACTCGACGGGCGGGGTGGCCGAGTCCCTGCGGATGCCGGCCAACATCGGCAACGCGCAGACAACGGGGTGGACGACGCCGGTGATCTCGGACTCCATCCACACGCTCGAATTCCAGCCGGCGTGGTACGTCCCGCGCTCGCTGGCCGCCGCCCAAGTGCTCCCGATGGCCCAGCGCGACAGCCTCTCGCTCCACCGCCAGGGGTTCGAGGTGTACCAGAACGGGCAGGCGGTCGACTCGCGCCTCGTGCCGTGGGACTCGGTCTCGGTCTCGTCCTTCCGGTTCGTGCAGCGGCCCGGCCCGGCCAACCCGCTCGGGCGCGTCAAGTTCTTGATGCACAACCCGTATGCCATCCTCATCCACGACACGAACAAGCGGTACACGTTCGACGACGGCTCGGGCTCGTCGATGTCGAGCGGGTGCGTGCAGGCGTCGGCGCCGGACGAGCTCGCCGAGCACCTGATGACGACGGTCAACGGCTGGGAGCCGGGGCGCGCGCGGGCCGCGTGGCGGGGCGGCCCACGCCGGGGCGTCCGCCTGGAGCGCCCGGTGCGGACGCACTTCGTCTACTTCACGGCCTGGGCCGAGGAGGGCGGGGCGCTCCGGCTCTATGCCGACCCGTACGGCTACGACGCGGCGCTGGCCGCCGCGCTCGGCCGCGCCCGCCCCGCCCCCGACGACGCCTCGTGACGCCATGCGCCTCCTCCCCGCCCTCGCGCTCCTGATCGCCGCGCCGGCCGTGGCCCAAGACCCCGCCCCGCCCGCGGCTCCCCGCGACAGCCCAGACGGGTTCGAGCCGTGGCGGGACCAGGACGAGACGCTGGAGGAAGAGCAGGGGCGGCTCCGCCACTTCCTCGACCGACGTACAGAGCGGCTGGCGAGGACGCTGGACAACTTGCCCGGCGCCACCCCACGGTGCGACGCCGGCGCGCCGATGCCGACGCCGTTCGGCGCGGGCGGGGCGGCGCCGGCCCCGATGCCCGAGGCGGAGCGCACCGGGCCGCCGCCGGTCCCGATGCCGAACCTGTGCGCGGGCGGGGTGGCCGAGGCCGTCCCGGTCCGCCGCCCCGCCCGACCGCCGGCGCGGCGCGTGGTCCCGCCCGCCGCCCCGCCCCGCCACGAGCGATAGCGCGCGGGCGGGGCGGACAAGCCGAGGCCGACCGCCCCGCCCGCGCTCCCCCCGCCGTTCGGCCGGTCGCTCCGCTGAGCGGAGGCGGAGCCTCTGCGATGGGCGCGCGGACGGGGGGAGCCCAGGGGCGTGGCCGTGCGGGCGGGGCGGCCCGCAGTTGCCGCGCCCGCCGAATGCCGCTAGCTTGGCCGCATGGCACGCCGCACTCCGCTCGTCTGGCCCTGGTGGCCCCCACACCCAGTGGGCGGACGGCCAGTGGCCTGACGCGAACGCGCCTCCCGACGCGAGCCCACTGTTCCAGCGAGCAGGGGGCTTTTTTATTGGCCGGACCTCCCCACCCCGCCCGCGCCCCGCGCCCCACCTTCCGCACCCGATGACGCTCTCCGAGTTCGAGACGACCGTGCGCGAGCAGCTCCCCGCCGACGGGCGGAAGCTGGCCGTGCCCGTCTACGTCCGCCGCTCGGCCGACCTGCTCACGCCGGTCGCCGCGTTCCTCGCGCTCCGCGAGCCGGGCCAGTTCGGGTTCCTGTTCGAGTCGGTCGAGGGCGGCGAGCGGCTGGGGCGGTACTCGTTCCTGGGCAAGCGGCCGTACCTCGTCGTCGAGTCGCGGGGCGGCCGCGTGCTCACGCACCGCCCCGCCGGGGCCGTCGGCGGCGACGGGGCGCCGCACGACGTCGAGAGCCGGGCGGGGAGCGTGTTCGACGCGCTCGGCGAGGTCCTGGAGGCGACCGAGCAGGCCCGCGTGCCCGGCCTCCCGCGCCTCACGTCGGGCGCCGTCGGGTTCGCCGGCTACGACGCCGTGCGCCAGGTCGAGTCGCTCCCGCCCGGCCCGCCCGACGTGCTCGGGCTGCCCGACGGCGTGTGGGGGTTCTACGACACCGTCGCCGCCTTCGACCACGTCCGCCACCAGCTCGTGCTCATGGCGACCGTCTTCGTGGACGCCGAGACCGACCTGGGCGCGGCCTACGCCGAGGCGACCACGCGGCTCCTGGAGCTGGAGGACGACCTGCTGCGGGGCGTCCAGACGGGCGAGCCCGTGCGCCTGCTGGCCGACGAGCCCCAGGCGTCAGTCGAGCGGGCCGACTACGAGGCCGCCGTGCGCCGCGGGAAGGAGCATGTCTACGAGGGCGACGTGTTCCAGGTCGTGCTCTCACAGCGGTTCGCGATGCCGTTCGCGGGCGACCGCTTCAACCTGTATCGGGCGCTCCGCCAGGTGAACCCCTCGCCCTACCTGTTCTACCTCGACGTCGACGGCCTGGACAGCGCCGAGGGGCCGTTCACGCTCGTCGGCTCGTCGCCCGAGGTGCTCACGCGCGTGGACCCGCGCGGGGCGGGGCGGCGGGCGCTCGTGCTCCCCATCGCCGGCACGCGCCGGCGCGGCGAGACCGACGCCGAGGACGCCGAGCGCGAGGCCGACCTCCTGGCCGACCCCAAGGAGCGCGCCGAGCACCTCATGCTCGTCGACCTCGGCCGCAACGACGTCGGCCGCGTGTCCGACGTGGGCACGGTGACGGTCGACCGCTTTGCCGAGGTCGAGCGCTTTAGCCACGTCATGCACCTCGTGTCGAGCGTGAGCGGGGCGGTCGGCGACCGCCGGGCCGTCGACGTGCTCGCGGCCTGCTTCCCGGCCGGCACCGTCTCCGGCGCCCCCAAGGTGCGGGCCATGGAGATCATCGACGAGCTCGAGCCCATCCGCCGCGGTCCCTACGCGGGCGCCGTTGGCTACGCCGGCTTCGACGGCGCGCTCGACACCTGCATCGCCATCCGCACGATGATCGTCAAGGAGGACGGGGCGGGGCGGCAGGCGGCCTACGTCCAGGCCGGCGCCGGCGTCGTCGCCGACTCGGACCCGGCGGCCGAGTACGACGAGACGCGCGCCAAGGCCGCCGCCCTCTTTGCCGCCATGCGCTCCGCCACCTCCGACCTGCTCTGATGGTTCAGGGTTGGGGCGTTCAGGGTCGTCCGCCCGGCCGTTGAACCCCGAGCCCTGAACCTCCCAACCCCGAACCCACCCCGCCCATGTTCCCCTCCCTCCGCCCGATCCTGAACAAAGGCGGCGCCGGGCGCTACATCTCGCGCGCCCACAGCGCCGAGCGGTTGCAGCCCATCGCCGAGCGCCACATCGACCTGATGTACGCCTACGAGGCCATCCTCGACGGCCTGCCCGCCGGGCTGCCGAAGGAGCGGCTCGAAGCGCTCATGCCGTACCTCCGCACCGAGATCGCCAAGATGTCCGAGACGATCCTGAGCCTGGGCGGGACGCCCCCGAGCGGCGTGCGCCGCGTGCCGGGCGGGCTGGACCTGCCCGAGGCGGACTCGGCCGCCGGCCGCCCCGCCCTCGACCACGTCGACGCGCTCCTCGACGCCGAGCGTGACTTCGGCGGCGCCATCCGCAACGAGGTCGACGCCGTTCACCACCAGGAGCGGACGCGGGCCATCCTGACCCACAACGCCGAGGCGTCCGACGCCCGCCGCGGCGCGCTCCGCGACCTCGCCGCCGACTTGCAGACGGCGTAGAGCGCGACGGGCACGGGCGGCGAGGTGGAGCACGGCCCCGCCCCGCCCCCGGCTCGTCACCCGTCCCCCCGCCCGCCACCCGAATGCCCGCCCCCCGCCCCGCCCCGCCCGCGACGGACGCCGCCCACGCGGCGCCGCCCGTGCTCGTGTCCGGCATCCAGCCGTCGGGGACGCTCCACGTGGGCAACTACCTCGGCGCGCTCCGCCAGAACATCGCGCTCGCGAACGACCCCGCCCGCCGGAGCGAGGCGTTCCTGTTCGTGGCCGACTACCACGCGCTGACCACGCTCCGCGCCCCAGAGGCGCTCCGCCGGAACACGCTCGACGCCGCGCTCGACTACCTCGCGCTCGGCCTCGACCCCGACCGGACCCACCTGTTCGTCCAGTCCGACGTGCCCCAGCTCGGCGAGCTGACGTGGGTCTTCCTGTGCCTCACGCCCACGTCGCTCCTGGAAAAGGGCGTGGCCTACAAGGACAAGACGGCCCAGGGCGCGAGCGCGAACGCGGGCCTCTTGACCTACCCCATCCTCCAGGCCGCCGACATCCTCGCCTACGCGGCGCCGGGCCGCGGCCTGATCGTGCCGGTCGGGGCGGACCAGAAGCAGAACCTCGAGATCAGCCGCGACACGGCCGCCCGCTTTAACCAGACGTTCGGCACGGGCGGGGCGGCCAGCGAGGGCGGGGCGGACGATGGGACAGAGCCGGGGCGGGGCGGCCTCTTCCCGCTCCCCGAGCCGCTCATCCTCGACGACGTCGCCGTGGTCCCGGGCCTCGACGGGCGCAAAATGTCGAAGAGCTACGGCAACACGATCGGCATCTTCGACGAGGGCGCGGCGCTCAAGAAGAAGGTGATGTCGATCGTCACCGACTCGACGCCTCTGGAGGAGCCGAAGGACCCGGACGCCGACAACGTGTTCGCCCTCATCCGCCTGTTCGCGGACGAGGCGAAGCAGGCCGAGGTCGCCGCAGCGTACCGGGCCGGCGGCTACGGCTACGGCCACGCCAAAAAAGAGCTGCTGGCGCTCGTCACCGACTACTTCGGCGAGGCCCGCGAGCGGCGCCGCGCCCTCGCCGAGCGGCCCGACGACGTCCGCGACGTGCTCGCCGCGGGCGGGGCGGCGGCCCGGGCGCGCGCGGCCGAGGTGCTGGGCGAGGTCCGCGAGGCGGTCGGCTTCTTGAATGCGGGTACGGGGTACGAGGTACGGGGTACGGCCTAGCCTCGACGCCTACTCCCTTCGTACCCCGTACCGAGTACCCCGTACCGACTATGATCCTCGTCATCGACAACTACGACTCGTTCACGTACAACCTCGTCCACCTCGTGGGCGCGGAGACGGACGCCTACCGCGTGGTGCGGAACGACGCCGTCACGCTGGACGAGGTCGAGGCGCTCGCGCCGGCGGGCATCCTGATCTCGCCCGGGCCGGGCCGCCCCGCCCAGGCCGGCGTGAGCGAGGCGGTCGTCGAGCGGTTCGGGCCGTCGACGCCGGTCCTTGGCGTGTGCCTGGGACACCAGGCGATCGGCGAGGTCTACGGCGGCCGCGTCGTCCACGCGCCGACGCTCATGCACGGGAAGACCAGCCGGGTCCACCACGACGGCCGGACCGTGTTCGAGGACGTCGAGCAGGACTTCGTCGCGACGCGCTACCACTCGCTCGTCGTCGACCGCGCCTCGCTCCCGGACGTCTTGGAGGTCTCGGCCGAGACCGAGGGCGGGGTGGTCATGGGCTTCCGCCACCGCGAGCACCCGGTCGAGGGCGTCCAGTTCCACCCGGAGAGCGTGCTCACGACCGAGGGGCCGAGGCTGGTGCGGAACTGGGTCCGGGGGGTGTTGGGGTTCGGGGTTCAGGGTTCGCAAGGGCGGGGTGGGGCGGTCGGCACAGCCGAGGGCGCGTGATGGGGACGTTCAGGCGATTCGAGGAGATCGAGGCGTGGAAGCTGGGGCGGGAGCTGAACCGGCTCGTGTACGAAGCGACGGCAGGTGGCGCGTTCGCCAAAGACTTCGCGCTCCGGGACCAAATCCGGCGCGCGTCGATCTCGGTCTCCTCGAACGTCGCCGAGGGCTACGCGCGCCGGTCTCCCGCCGACTTCGCCCGCTTCCTGACGATTGCGCGGGCCTCGGCCGCCGAGGTCCGCTCCCAACTCTACCTCGCCCTCGACCTGGGCTACCTCGACACGGACACCTTCGACGCGCTCTACGACCTCGCTCGCCGCGCGGGCGGGGCGTGCGGCGGGCTCGCTCGCTACCTCCGAACCGCCCCGCCCCGAGCCACTCGGGAGCCTGGCGCCGAATGGTCTCTCGACGTCAGCGACGACGAAACCCTGAACCCCGAACCCTGAACCGTTGAAACCGATCTTACAAGCTGTTGCCGAGGGCGAGACGCTGACCGAGGCGCAGGCCGCCTCCGCCATGCACGTGATGCTGGGCGGGGAGGCCGACCCGGTCCAGGTGGCCGCGCTGCTGCTGGGGCTCCGCTCGCGCGGCGAGACGCTCGACGAGCTGACCGGCTTCACGCGCGTGATGCGCGAGTACGCCGTGCCCGTCGCGACCGGCGACCTCGACCCCATCGACCTGTGCGGGACCGGCGGCGACCACTCGGGCTCGTTCAACATCTCGACGGCCGCCAGCTTCGTCGCCGCCGGCGCGGGCGTGCCGGTCGCCAAGCACGGCAACAAGGGCGTCTCGTCGTCGAGCGGCTCGGCCGACGTGCTGGGCGCGCTCGGCGTGCGGTCCGACCTCGACGCGGGCGGGGTGGCGCGGTGCCTCCAGGAGACCGGCATCGCGTTCCTGTTCGCTCCCCAGTTCCACCCCGCCCTCAAGCACGTGGGGCCGGTGCGGCGGGCGCTCGGCGTCCGGACGTTCTTCAACATCCTGGGGCCGCTCTGCAACCCGGCCGGCGTCAAGCGCCAGCTGGTCGGCGCGTTCTCGGACCCGGTCGCGAAGATGATGGCGCGGATCCTGCTGCGGTTGGGCAGCGAGCACGTCGTCGTGGTCTACGCCCACGACGGGCTGGACGAGCTCTCGACGACGAGCCCGACGACGATCTACCAGACAGGCTCGCACGCCTACGAGGGCGGGCTGTTGGAGCAGGAGGTGGTGCCCGAGCGGTTCGGGCTGGCCCGCGTCTCGGCGGCGGCGCTCCAGGGCGGCACGGCCGACGAGAACGCCGAGATCGTCCGCGCGGTCCTGGGCGGGGCGGGCGGGCCGCAGACGGACATCGTGCTCCTCAACGCGGCCTACGCGCTCCTGGCGTCCGGCGAGTACGGCTCGCTCGACGACTGCCTGGACGCGGCCCGTGAGAGCGTCGGGAGCGGGGCGGCGCTGGCCAAGCTGGACGCGCTCGTCGAGGCGTCCAACGAGCTCGCCGAGGCGGCATGAGGTGACGAGTGAAGGGGTATGAGTGATGAGCCGTCACTCTCCCACATTCCGCCCGTCACTCATTACTCATCACTCATCACCCGTGAGCACCATCCTCGACCAGATCCTCGCCGACACGCGCGCGCTCGTCGCCGAGCGCCGGGCCGTCACGCCGGCGGCGGCGCTCACCAAGCGGCCGGCGTTCCACGCGCCGACGCTGTCGCTCGCGCGCGCGCTCCGCCGCCCGGACGGGCCGGCCTACGTCGCCGAGTGCAAGCGGGCGAGCCCGTCGGAGGGCGTCATCCGGCCCGAGTACGACCCGGCCGCGACGGCCCGGGCCTACAAGCAAGCGGCGGCCGCGGCGATCTCGGTCCTCACCGAGCCCACGCATTTTCAGGGCTCGCTGGAGCACCTCGCCGCCGTCCGCCACGCGGTCGACCTGCCGGTCCTGCGCAAGGACTTCGTGGTCGACGACTACCAGCTCGTCGAGGCCCGCGCCTACGGCGCCGACGCCGTGCTGCTCATCGCGGCGGCCCTCGACCGCGCCCTCCTGCACGACCTGCTGGACGCCGCCCGCGACCTCGGCCTCGGCGTGCTCGTCGAGGTCCACGACGAGCGCGAGCTGGACGCCATCGACCTCGACCGGGTCGACGTGCTCGGCGCGAACAGCCGCGACCTCAAGACGTTCAGAGTGGACCTGGACCGGGCGGGGCGGGTCTTCGCGCACCTCCCCGCCCGGATCGTCCGCGTGGCCGAGAGCGGGATCCGCACCGCCGAGGACGCCGCCCGCCTCCGGGCCTCCGGCGCCGACGCCTTTCTGGTCGGCACGCACCTCATGCGGAGCGCCGACCCCGGCCGCGCCCTCGCCGCCCTTCGCCGCGAGACGGCCGTGGCTCTGGCGAGCGGTACGGGGTACGCGGTACGGGGTACGGTGCCCGCACCATGACCTCGTCCTGTACCTCGCACCCTGTACCCCGTACCCCATGACCAAGGTCAAAATCTGCGGCATCACGCGGCTCCACGACGCCCGCACGGCGGCGGCGAGCGGGGCCGACTTTCTCGGGTTCGTCCAGCACGACGAGAGCCCGCGCTACGTCGCCCCGCCCGTGGCCAAGGAGATCATCGAGTGGGTGCGGGGGCCGGAGCCGGTCGGCGTGTTCGTGAACGAGAGCGCCGACGCGATCAACGCGCGGTGCGCGGATGTCGGGTTCCGGCTCGCGCAGCTCCACGGTCACGAGACGCCCGAGACGTGCGCGGCCGTCGACGTGCCCGTCATCAAGGCCGTCTCGGTCCAGCACGACGCCTCCTCCGAGCAGGTCCGCGCGCTCGTCGAGCCCTACCTCGACGTGGTCGACTTCGTGCTCCTCGACACGCACCACACGAGCCTCTGGGGCGGGACCGGCGAGAGCTTCAACTGGCGCGTCGCGCGCGAGCTGGGCGGGGTGGTCGACGTGTTCCTCGCCGGCGGGATCTCGGCGGCGAACGTGGCCGAGGCCGTCGACACGATGCGGCCGTACGCCGTCGACCTGTCGTCGAGCGTCGAGGAGAGCCCCGGCGTCAAGGACCTGGACAAGCTGGCCGACTTTTTCGACGCCTTCCGCGCGGCGACGGCCGCCTAGCGGCGGCGGGTACCGGGTACGAGGTACCGGGTACGCCCCCCACCCCGCCCTGCCTGCCACCCCGCCCATGCGGACACCATGCATGGTGTCCCTACGCCGACGTTCCCGCCCCGAACCGCCCCGCCCCCATGGCCACCTCCGCCCCGCCCCGTACCTCGTACCCCGTACCCCGTACCCAAACCCCCGACGAACGGGGGCGCTTCGGCGCCTTTGGCGGCGCGTTCGTCCCCGAGATCCTGCACCCGGTCTTGGAGGACCTGAAGCGGGCGTGGGCCGAGGCGCAGGCCGACGACGCGTTCTGGGCCGAGTACCACCGGCTGCTGCGCGACTACGTCGGCCGCCCCACCCCGCTCACCCGGCTCGACCGGCTGACGGAGCGTCTGGGCGGGGCGACCATCTACGCCAAGCGCGAGGACCTCTGCCACACGGGCGCCCACAAGATCAACAACGCGGTCGGGCAGGTGCTCCTCGCGCGGCGCATGGGCAAGGAGCGGATCATCGCCGAGACCGGGGCCGGCCAGCACGGCGTGGCCACGGCGACGGCGTGCGCGCTCTTCGGCGTCGAGTGCGTGGTCTACATGGGGACCGAGGACATCGAGCGCCAGAACCTGAACGTCCAGCGGATGCGGCTCCTGGGCGCGACCGTCCGCCCGGCCGAGAGCGGGAGCCGGACGCTCAAGGACGCGACGAACGAGGCGTTCCGCGACTGGGTCTCCAACCCCGACTCGACGTACTACATCATCGGCTCCGCGATCGGCCCGCACCCGTACCCCGGCCTCGTCCGCGAGCTGCACCGGGTCATTGGGGACGAGACGCGGCGGCAGCTGCTGGAGCAGACCGGGTCTGAGACGCCCGACGCCGTCGTGGCGTGCGTCGGCGGCGGGTCCAACGCGATCGGCATCTGGGCACCATTCGTCGGAGACGAGGACGTCCGCCTGATCGGCGTCGAGGCGGCGGGCGAGGGGCTGGGCGGCCGCCACGCGGCGACGCTCTCGCGCGGCGAGCCGGCCGTCTTCCACGGCACGCGGACCTACCTGCTCCAGGACGCCGACGGCCAGGTCGAGATCGCCCACTCGGTCTCCGCCGGGCTGGACTACCCCGGCGTCGGGCCGGAGCACGCCTACCTCAAGGACACCGGCCGCGTCGAGGTGCGGACGGCGACCGACGCCGAGGCAATGGACGGGGTCCGGCTCCTGAGCGAGACCGAGGGCATCATCCCCGCCCTCGAGACGGCCCACGCCGTCGCCGCCCTCCCCGCCCTCGCCGCCGAGATGGGCGGGGCGGCGACGATCGTCCTCAACTGCTCCGGGCGGGGCGACAAGGACATGGCCACGATCTCGGCGTGGCTGGACGGGACGGGGTAGAGCAGGTAGAGCAGGTAGAGCAGGTAGAGCAGGTAGAGCAGGTAGAGCAGGTAGAGCAGGTAGAGCAAGAAAGCGGCAGCCGGCGCCACCCCGCCCGCCCCCTTTTCCTATTTCCCATTTCCCGTGACTCGACTCCGTGCCCACCTCGATACTCTCCGCGAGCGGGGCGGACCGCAGGCCGGCGGGGCGGCGATGGGCCTGTTCCTCACTGCCGGCTTCCCGTCGCCCGGCGCCACGCTCGACGTGCTCCGCGCGGCCGACGCGGGCGGGGCGGACTTCCTGGAGCTGGGGATGCCGTTCTCGGATCCGGTCGCCGAGGGGCTGCCCATCCAGATGGCATCGGAGCGGGCACTGCGCCAGGGGGCGACCATGGCCGGCACGTTCGAGACCGCCGCCGCCTTCCGCGCCGAGTCCGACACGCCGCTCGTGCTCATGGGCTACGCCAACCCGGTCCTGCGCTACGGCGCGGGCGACTTTTGCGCCGACGCCGCGTCTTCGGGCGTGGACGGCCTCATCCTCCCCGACCTCCCGCCCGAAGAGGCCGAGGAGTTGGAAGAGGCCGCCGCCCAGCACAGCCTCTCCATCACCCACCTCATCGCGCCCAACACCTCCGACGACCGCGTCCGCCTCGTCGACGCCCGCTCGACCGGGTTCGTCTACGCCGTGAGCGTGGCGGGCCTCACGGGCTCCGGCCTCGGCGACGCCGACGCGACCGACGCCTACCTCGCCCGCGCCCGCGCGCTCGTCGAGCAGCCGCTGCTCGTCGGGTTCGGGATCTCGACGCCGGCCGACGCCGCCCGCCTCACGCGCCACACCGACGGGTTCATCGTCGGGAGCGCCCTCATCCGCCTCGTGGAGCGGCTCTGGGACGACCCGGGTCTCACCGATTCCGAACGGCGTGAGCAGGTGGAAACGTGGGCTCGGGCGTTGAAGGAGGGCGCCCCCACCCCGCCCCGCCCATGACCGGCCTCCCCCGCCCCGCCCCGCTCGCCGCCGCCCTCGCTGTCGTTCTCGCCGTTCTCGCCGGGTGCGAGTCCTTCGCGGGGCAGACCACCGCGCGCGGCGACGTCGAAGAGATCACCGTCGTCTCGGACAGCGCGACCTGGGCGGGGCCGGTGGGCGAGGCCATCCGCGCCGAGCTGGCGCAGCCCATCGCCACGCTCCCCGGCAACCAGGGCGCGTTCAAGCTCAACTTCCAGCCGCTGACGAGCCGCTTTTTCGACCAGCTCAAGCTCCGCCGCGCCCTCGTGTTCGCCGCGCCGATCGACGCCGATGGGCCGATCGGCGACTTTATCCGCGCCCGCGTCGGCGAGGGCGGGCTCGACGCCGTCCGCTCGGGCGGGGTGGCGGCCTTCAACCTCCGGCCGGACCTGTGGGCCAACGGCCAGCTCGTCGTGATCGCCACGGCCGCCGACGAGCGCGCGCTCGCCCGCGAGTTCCTCCAGCGCGGGCCGGAGCTCCGCGCCGCGTTCAACGCGCTGGCCCGCGAGAACACGACGGGCGAGATGTTCGCCCGGCTCCGCCAGGAGGACCTCGAAGCCGACCTCCTCGACGCCCACGACTACCGCGTCCAGATCCAGCACGACTACGTCCAGGTCCAGGACACGGCGGCGACGGCGGGCGGGCTCGACGGCAGCTTCGTCCGCTACCGCCGCGTGCTCTCGGACACCTGGCGCGACTTTTTCGTGTTCGCCGCCGACGGCGTCGAGACGCTCCCGCCGCCGGCCGAGATCGACCGGATCACGAACGACCTCTTGGAGACGTTCGCGCGAGGCACGCTCGACAGCTCCTACGTCCAGCTCGACGACCAGCGGCCGATGACGCGGGACACGGCCGAGATCGCCGGCCGCCCCGCCCAGGAGACGCGCGGGTTCTGGTACATGACGAACGACATCATGGGCGGCTCGTTCGTCCGCTACGCGTTCGTGGACCCCGCGACCGACCGGCTGTACGTCTTCTACGGGATGACGTTCGCGCCCGACCGCCGGCTCGACAAGCGCTCGTTCCTCCGCCAGATGGAGGCCGTCGCCTACACGTTCCGCACGCGCGCCGACCTGGAGGCCGAGGCGCGCGCCGAGGGCGGGGCGGCCGAGGGCGGGGCGGAGTCGTAGGGGCCACCCCGCCCCTGCCGTGTCGCCGGGCGGTACCGTCTGGGCGGGGCGGCGTGCTCCTCCGGATTCTTCTTGCCATCCTGAGTGAAACGAAGGATCTCGGCGAGAGGCGTCCGTCGTAGGGGGAGGTGGCGCCGCGACAACCCGCCGGCGCTGAGATCCTTCGTCGCTTCGCTCCTCAGGATGACAATGGGGGGAGCTTCCAGGCGGCGCCCACCGCCCCCACCCCACCCCGCCCTATGCCCACGCAGACCGCCCCCTCCGCCGCCACCACGAACGGGACCGGCGACGCCCCCGTGCTCCGGCTCGGGCTCCCCAAAGGGAGCCTCCAGGAGTCCACGTTCGACCTGCTCGACAAGGCCGGCTACTCGTTCTCCGTCCGCTCGCGGAGCTACTTCCCGTCGATCGACGACGACGAGCTGACGGCCATGCTCGTGCGCGCGCAGGAGATGGGGAAGTACGTCCAGGACGGCGTGTTCGACGCCGGGATCACCGGGCTCGACTGGATCGCCGAGACGAACGCCGACGTCCACGTCGTCGCCGACCTCGTGTACTCGAAGGCCTCGATGCGGCCGGTCCGCTGGGTGCTCGCTGTGCCCGAGGACTCGGACATCCAGAGCGTGCAGGACCTGGAGGGCAAGCGGATCGCGACGGAAGTCGTCGGCCTCACGCGGCGGTGGCTGGAGTCGCACGGGGTCTCGGCCGAGGTCGAGTTCTCGTGGGGCGCCACCGAGGTCAAGGCGCCCGACCTCGTCGACGCCATCGTCGAGGTGACGGAGACGGGCAACTCGCTGCGCGCCAACAAGCTCCGCATCGTCGAGGTGCTGCTGTCCTCGAACACGCAGCTCGTCGCCAACAAGGCGGCGTGGGCCGACGACTGGAAGCGGGAGAAGATCGAGAACCTGGCCCTGCTGCTGGAGGGCGCCATCCGGGCCGAGGGCCGCGTCGGGCTCAAGATGAACGTCCGCCGGACCGACCTGGACGCCGTCGTCGAGCGCCTCCCCGCCCTCCGCAACCCGACCGTCGCCCCGCTCTTCGACGAGGAGTGGGTGGCGATTGAGACGATCATCGAGGAGCGCCAGGTGCGCACGCTGATCCCCGAGCTCAAGCGGCTCGGCGCCGAGGGGATCTTCGAGTACCCGCTGAACAAGATGATCCCGTAGAATGCGGAATGGCGAATGTTGAATGCGGAAGGGCCTCGCACCCGATCCCTCAACGCTCGCTGCCGATCCCTTTTCCGCATTCCGCCTTCAACCTTCCGCATTCATGAAGCTCCTCGACCTCTGCTTTGGCCGCTCCGGCGACAAGGGCGACGCCGTCAACGTCGGCCTCATCGCCCGCGACCCGGGCCACTACGACTGGCTCCGCGAGACGGTCACGGCCGAGCGCGTGAAAGAGCACTTCGGGCCGCGCGTGGACGGCGAGGTCGAGCGGTTCGAGCTCCCGAACCTCTCGGCCCTCAACTTCCTGCTCCACGGGGCGCTCGGCGGCGGCGGCACGGTCTCGCTCAAGCTCGACGCCCAGGGCAAGACGTACGCCGCGCACCTGCTCCGCATGGACGTGCCCGCCCCGCCCGAGACCGCGTCGTCCGAGACCGCGTCGTCCGAAGCCGCGTGAGGCCGTGGGCCGCGTGAGGCCGTGGGCCGCCGCCGCGCTCGTCGCCCTCGCCGGCTGCGGCGGGGCGGCGGGCGGGGTGGCGCCGGCCGTAGATTCGACGCTCGTCGACGCCCTCGCCGACGTGGCCCTCGCCGACGCCCGCGCGGCCCTCGCCGACACCACGGGCGGGGCGGGGCGGGCGCCGTCGCCGGGCGGGGCGGCCGACAGCCTCCGCGCCGTCGCCCTCGCGGCCCACGGCCTCGACGACGCCGCGCTCGACCGGGCGCTCGACCGGCTCGCCCGCGACCCCGCCCTCGCCGAGGCCACGTACGCCGCCGTCGCCCAGCGCCTCCGCGACGAGCGCTGGGGGACCTCGGGACCCGCCCCCGACCCCTGAGCCCTCCTCCCGCCCCGCCCCGGGGCCGCCCCGCCCCGCATGCACGTCCAGGTATTCACGACCGGCGGCACGATCGACAAGGTCTACTTCGACGCCAAGAGCGCGTTCGAGGTGGGCGACCCGCTCATCGCTGACGTCTTCCGCCAGGCCGGCGTCGCGTTCTCGTTCGACGTCGACGCCCTGTTTCAGAAGGACAGCCTCGACCTGACGGACGCCGACCGCGCCCTCGTCGCCGACCGCATCGCCGCGTGCGACGCCACGCGCGTCGTGGTCACGCACGGGACGGACACGATGCCCGAGACGGCCCGCGCCGTCTCCGAGCGCCTGGCCGCGGACTCGGGCGGGGCGGCCAAGACGGTCGTCTTCGTGGGCTCGCTCGCTCCGGCCCGGTTCAAGGCGACCGACGCCGAGTTCAACGTGGGCTTTGCCGCGGCCGCCGTGCAGACGCTCGGGCCGGGCGTGTACGTGGCCATGAACGGCCGCGTGTTCGACCCCGAGCACGTCCGCAAGGACCGCGCGGGCAACCGCTTCGTCGAGGCGCCCGCGTCTTGACCGCCCCGCCCCCGCGTACCACCGCCGGGCGCCCGCCCGTTCTCCGCCCTGCCCCTGACTCCCCCCCGATGAAGCGACTCTCTCTCCTCCTCCTCGGCGCCGCCCTCGCCGGGTGCGCCTCGACGGCCTCCGACCCCATGACCGCCGACGGCGCGGCGCCCGACGCCGCGGCGCTGACGCCGGTGGCTCCCTGCGTCGACGGCCTAGCTACGCTCCCGAACGCGTCCGGCCCCGGCGCCGGCCCCTACGAGTGCAGCAACGTCGACCTGCTGGCCCGCCTCTCGGTGGCCGAGCTGGACCCGACGGCCCAGGGCGGCAACGACATCTGGGGGTGGACCGACCCCGAAACCGGCAAGGAGTACGCGCTCGTCGGCCTGACCAACGGGACCGCCTTCGTCGACGTCTCGACGCCGACCGGGCCGGTCCACCTGGGCACGCTGCCGACGGCGACCGTCGAGACCGTGTGGCGCGACATCAAAACGTACCAGGACCACGCGCTCATCGTCTCCGAAGCCCGCGACCACGGGGTCCAGGTGTTCGACCTGACAAAGCTCCGTGGCCTCTCGGCCGACCCGGCGCGGCGGTTCGAGCCTGACGCCATGTACACCGGCGTCACGAACGTCCACAACATCGTGGTCAACGAGGAGAGCGGGTTCGCCTACGCCGTCGGCTCCGGCTCGCGCGGCGACGACCTGCCGGCCGCCTGCGGCGCCCCGGGCTTCCACGCCATCAACGTTCAGGACCCGAAGAACCCCAAGTTCGCCGGGTGCTTCTCCGACGCCGCGAGCGACGCCGGCCCGGTCTCGGCCCCGGGCTACACGCACGACGCCCAGTGCATCAACTACGACGGACCGGACGCCGACTACACGGGCCGCGAGATCTGCGTGGGCTCGAACGAGGACGTCGTCACGTTCTTCGACGTGACCGACAAGGACGACGTCCGCGTGATCTCGACGGCGGCCTACCCCGGCGACGCCTACACGCACCAGAACTGGTTTACCGAGGACCGCCGGTTCGTGCTCGCCAACGACGAGCTCGACGAGCAGACGGGGACGACGCCGACCCAGCGGACGCTGATCTTCAACACCGAGGACCTCGACAACCCGGAGTTTATCGGCGCCTACGACTCCGGCCTCGCGTCGATCGACCACAACCTGTACGTCGTCGGCGACCTCAACTACCAGAGCAACTACCAGTCGGGGCTCCGCGTCCTCGACCACTCGGACGCTGAGAACGGCGTGCTCCGCGAGGTCGGCTTTTTCGACACCTACCCGCAGGGGACCGAGATCAACTTCGCGGGGCAGTGGAGCAACTACCCGTACTTCGAGAGCGGGATCGTGGTCGCCAACGACGGCGACAACGGCCTGTTCGTGCTCATGCCGCGTATCGAGGCCGTGGAGCCGGTGGGCGGGCTCTAGGCACGGCAGCGGGAACCCACCCCGCCCCGCTCGTACCACGGGGGACTCCGGCCGGCGCTGGAGTCCCCCGTTTTTTATCGAGCTCCACCGCCCCGCCCCCATGCACAGACTCCTCCTCGGCCTCGCGACTCTCGTGGGCGGGGCGGCCGCCCTCCCCGCCCAGGCCCAGGAGCTCGCGTGCGAGGGCGGGGTGGTCTCCGTGCCAGACGTCGGCGCGTTCGCGTGCGACGGCGTGGGCCTCGCCGGCCGCCTCCCGGTCGACGCGTTCGCTACGGAAGAATCGCCAGCGGCCGGGGCGAACAACGACATCTGGGGGTGGACCGACCCCGAGACGGGGACCGAGTACGCGCTCGTCGGGACCGAGAACGGGACGGCGTTCGTGGACCTTTCGATCCCGACCCGCCCGCGCCTCGTCGGAAAGCTGCCGACGCAGAGCACGCCGAGCGGGTGGCGCGACGTCAAGACGTACCGCGACCACGCGTTCGTCGTCTCCGAGGCCCGCGGCCACGGGGTCCAGGTGTTCGACCTGACCCGGCTCCGCGACGCGGGCGAAACGCCCGTGACGTTCGCGGCGGACGCCGTGTACGACCGCCTCAGCTCGGCCCACAACATCGTGATCGACGAGGAGACGGGGTTCGCGTACGCCGTCGGATCGCGGCCCTCCTCCGAGGCGGGCCTGCCCGCGTCGTGCGACGTGCCCGGCTTCCACGCCATCAACATCCAGGACCCGAAAAGCCCCACGTTTGCCGGGTGCTTCTCGGACGCCGCCGTCGAGACGGGCTCCCGCACCCCGGGCTACACGCACGACGCGCAGTGCGTCGTCTACCGCGGCCCGGACGCCGACTACGCCGGTCGCGAACTGTGCGTGGCCTCGAACGAGGACGTCGTGACCGTCTTCGACGTGACCGACAAGAGCGACGCCCGCATCGTGTCGCAGGCGGAGTACCCCGGCGAGGCCTACACGCACCAGGGGTGGCTGACCGACGACCAACGGTTTTTCCTGGTCAACGACGAACTCGACGAGATGACAGGGACCACGCCGACTCAGCGGACGATCTTGTTCGACCTGGGGGACCTGGACGCACCGGAGTTTATCGGCGCCTACGACTCGGGCCTCACGACGGCCGACCACAACCTGTACATCCGCGGCGGCTACGCCTTCGAGAGCAACTACGAGGCCGGCCTCCGCATCGTGGACCTGGGCGGGGTGGCGAGCGGGAAGCTCCGGGAGGTGGCCTTTTTCGACACCTACCCCGACGCGAACGCGGTGTCGTTTTCGGGGCAGTGGAGCAACTATCCGTACTTCGAGAGCGGTCTGGTGATCGCCAACGACCGGGCCTACGGGCTGTTCGTGCTCCGCCCTGACGTCCTGCGGTCTACGGCCAGCGAGCCCCGCCCCGACGGCACCTTCGCCCTTTCGGCGCCCGCCCCCAACCCGACGCCCGGGACCGCCCGCCTCACGCTCCAGGTGGCGACGGCCCAGACGGTCCGCGCCGACCTCTACGACGCGGCGGGGCGGCACGTCCGCACGCTGTACGCCGGCGAGGTGGGGGCGGGGCGGGACCTCGCGCTGACGGTTGACGGCGCCGCGCTGACGGCCGGCGTCTACGTCGTCCGCGTGGTCGGCGACGGCGTCGAGGCCACGCGCCGCGTGACCTTCGTCCGGTAGCGGCCGTGCCGCACAGGCGGGCGGGGCGGCGGGGTGGAGCCACCCCGCCCCGCGCGTCGGTCCACCACCCCGCCCGGCCCGAGACCCCTCACCCTGGCTGCGCCGACGCTGCGCGGTGTCCCTCTCCCAGCAGGGGACTTCGTAGGGCGGGGCGGCGCGAGACAGATGCATAGCAAACCGTCAGAGCCGGGATCAGACTCGGGGGCGGGGCGGCCGCGCCCTACCCGCCCCGCTCCAGGTGCCGCTGGCCCTTCGGCGTCAGCTCGTAGCGGACGGCGAGCGGGTCGGTGAGGCGGAGGTAACCCTCGTGCGCGAGCCAGTCGGCCAGCTCGCGTTCGCGGCGGCCCGGCGCGGCGGCCGTCTCGCCCTGTTCGGCGGCGCGGAGGAGGCCGCGGAGCGCGGGCTCGTCGGCCGGCGTGACCTCGCCGGCGCGGTGCCGGCCCAGACACACGTCGCAGCGCCCGCACCGGGGCGGGGCGGGCTCGCCGAAGTAGGCCAACAGGTGCTGGCGGCGGCACCCGGCGCCCGAGGCGTAGGCGAGCACGTCGTCCAGGCGCCGCCCCGCCCGGCGGCGGTCGCCGCCGAGGGCGCCGCCGTCCGTCGGCGCAAAGCGCGAGCGGGGGGCCGCCCACGCGAGCGTGAGGCCCTGGGCGGGGCGGCGGACCTCGATGGCGCCGCGCCCGGCGAGGTGGTCGAGCCCGGCGTCGAGGCGCGCGGGCGCCAGCCCGAGCGACGGTGCGAGCCGGTCGAGGCGGACGGCCGTCCACCCGGCGGCGGCGGCTGGGGGCAGCTCGCGCGACAGGGCGCGGACGAAGGCGCGGAGTCCGTCCGCCCCGCCCAGGTCGGCAAGCCGGTCGAGCCCGTTTGGGACGCGAACATGGACGACGCCCTCGCGCTCGCGCACGACGTCCCACGCGCCGGCCGCGGCGAGGCGGTCGGCGGCGGCGCGGACCGTCGCCCCGGACACGCCGGCGACGGCGGCGACGGCGGCGACGCGGGCGAGGTCGAGCACGGTCGGGCCGTCGGGGAGCGCGCCCACGGCGAGTTGCGCGAGGCTGCCCGCCGCGTCATAGACGGCCTGCACCTCGGCCGCCGTCGGGTGGCTGGCCTCGACGAGCGCACGCGGGCCGCGCGCGGCGTCCGGCCCCAGCGCGAGCGCGGCGTAGGCCCGCTGCCCGTCCCGCCCCGCCCGCCCGGCCTCCTGGTAGTACGACTCGATCGTGAGGGGCGGGGCGGTGTGCACGACGGCACGCACGTCGGGCTTGTCGATGCCCATCCCGAACGCGCTCGTCGCTGCGATCACGCGCGTCTCGCCCTCCAGCCACCGCCGCTGCGTGGCGTCGCGGCGGTCCGGGTCGAGGCCGGCGTGGTAGGGCTCGGCTGAGATGCCCTCACGCGCGAGCCGCCGCGCCGCCTCTTCGGTCCCCCGCCGCGTGCCAGCGTAGACGAGCCCTGCCCCAGCCACGCCCGTGAACACGTCGAGCACCTGGCGCCCCGGGTCCTGGACGTGGTGGACGCTCCACACGAGGTTGGGCCGGTCGAACCCGCGCACGACGACGGCCGGGTCGCGCAGGGCGAGTTGGTCGAGCACGTCGCGGCGCACCTCGGGCGTCGCCGTGGCCGTCACGGCGACGGCCGGGGCGGGGCGGCCCTCGGCGTCGGTGAGGAGCGGGCGCGCCTCGGCGATGCGGCGGTAGGCCGGGCGGAAATCGTGGCCCCACTCGCTCACGCAGTGGGCCTCGTCGACGGCCAGGAGCGAGACGTCGAGGCGCGGCGCCCGGGCCTGGAACAGCTCCGTCTGGAGCCGCTCGGGCGTGAGGTAGACGAGCCGGTAGCGCCCAAACTCGGCGTTCGTCCACACCTGGTCGGCCTCGCGCGGCGAGAGCCGCCCGTGGACGGCGACGGCCGGCACGCCGCGCCGCGCGAGCGCGTCGACCTGGTCGCGCATGAGGGCCACGAGCGGCGAGACGACGAGGACCACGCCGGGGCGGACGACGGCGGGCACCTGGTACACGAGCGACTTCCCCCCGCCCGTCGGGAGCACCGCGAGCACGTCGCGGCCGGCGAGCGCCGCGGCGACGGCCTCGTCCTGCCCGGGCCGGAACGCGCTGTAGCCCCACCGGCTGCGGAGGGCGTCGAGGGCATCGGCGGGCGGGGCGGCGGGCACGGGCGGAAGAGCGGAAGAGCGGAAGAGCGGAAGAG